>CAZMFM010000015.1:0-33330 GCA_964565565.1 uncultured Spirochaetaceae bacterium
CTCCATCAGCTTTCGGATCAGTTCCTGCATCTGCGCGATGGCCTCGTCGCCCATTCCCTGAGCGCGCATGCGTTCGGCGAGCGCCTCGAGTTCCTGGGCCGCGCCTTCCATGCCGAGCTGCTCCGTCGTTCGTCGACTGAAAAAGCCGACCTGGAGCATGTTTTCGATGCGCTCGGTTCCAGCTTTCTCTGCGGCTTGTCGGATCATGTTCTCGAGTTCTGCCAGGTTCTGCGTGAGCATCGCCTTGGCTAGTTCTCCGAGATCGAAATCCCCATCCATGTTCTCCATCATCTCAGCGAGCTTGGCCAAGAGCTGTTCGAGGTCGATCCCCATCTCGCCCAGATCGCCTTCCATGTCGCCGAAAGCACTCTTCAGGTTGTCGTAGAACCCGGACCAGAAGAGATCGAAGAGCTCGTCGTAGGTCGAAATTTCGTCGCCACGCTTCACCATCGATGCGCGCAAGGCGTCACGAAAGACGTCACGATCGTCAAGCGAAAGCTCGTCTAGCGCGTTGAACGCGTCGATGGCCTCGGCGACCGATACGCGAATTCCGCTCTTGCGAAGCAGGTTCGTAAACTCGATGACCTTCTTCTGCATCATCTAGTGCAGGATTCCCTTCTTTGCCGTCGGCTGCGCCGGTGCTTGTTGGGGCTTCTCTGCTGCCACTTCAGCCGTCTTCTTTTCGATCAACTTCGAGAGCTCGTTCTGCGCCTTCTGGATATCGCCCTCGTATTTGAGGATCACATTCAGCGTATCGCCCACGATCTGATCTTCGAGTTCGTCCGCATTCAACGCCAACAAGGCGCGGGCCCAATCGAGGGTTTCTGAAATCGAGGGTGTCTTCTTCAAGTCGAGCTCGCGAATCCGGTTCATCAGCTGCACCACTTCTTCGGCGAGCCGCTTGTCGATATTCGGGACCTTGCGATCAAGAATCCGAACTTCGAGTTCTTCGCTCGGGTAGTCGATCCAGAGATGTAGACAGCGACGCTTGAGCGCATCGCTCAACTCCCGCGAATCATTCGAGGTCAAGAACACCAGTGGCTGTGTCGTGGCCTTGATGGTGCCCAGCTCGGGAATCGTGACCTGGAAATCCGAGAGGATCTCCAACAAGAAGGCTTCGAATTCAGGGTCGGATTTGTCGACTTCGTCGATCAAGAGCAGAGCGGGCTTCTTTGAGGTGATCGCTTGCATCAGCGGTCGCGGAACGATGAATCTTTCGGAGAAGAAGACCGAATCTTCTTGTCCCACACGCTCGGCCGCATCGGCCAAGGACTCCGAGTCAGCGATCGTTTCAGAAACCTTGTCTTTCAAAATCTGCGTATACAAAAGCTGCTTCGAGTATTCCCACTCGTAGAGGGCCTTGGCTTCGTCGAGGCCTTCGTAACATTGGAGGCGGATCATTTCGCGGCCGAGCGCCGCAGCGACGACCTTGGCCAGCTCCGTCTTGCCAACTCCGGCTGGGCCTTCCACGAGGACCGGCTTGTCGAGCTGTTGGGCAAGGTAGACGACCGTCGCGATCTTCTTGTCGCAAAGATAGTCCTGGTCGCCCAGCTGCTGAATCACGTCTTCGACCGACTTGAACATGTTTTCCTCTCGTTCTTTCATTCTCTCGTTTAAGCAATCGCTGACCAACCACTCGGCTCGAACGCGATCGTTCGAACTCGGGGCGGCTGGCTCGGCGCTGATCGCAACCCGCTACGCCTTCAAGCCCTCTACGACATCAGCTTCAAGACGTGGCCGAGCTTCTCTTTCTTGGTTCGGAGATAGTCCAGGTTGTTGGCGTTCGGTTTGATCTCGAGCGGTACGCGCTCGACGATCTCCACACCATAACCACTGATGCCCGCTCGCTTTCCCGGATTATTCGTCAAAATGCGAATCTTCTGTACACCTAGATCCGCGAGAATCTGAGCGCCTACACCGTAGTCCCTCAAGTCGGCCGCAAAGCCCAGCTTGTTGTTCGCTTCGACTGTGTCGAGGCCTTCATTGTCCTGAAGTTCGTAGGCCTTGATCTTGTTCTTCAAGCCGATTCCGCGACCTTCCTGACGCATGTACAAGACGATCCCGGAGCCCTCATCGGAGATCATCCGCATCGCGGCATCGAGTTGTTCGCCGCAGTCGCAGCGAAGGGACCCGAATGCATCCCCGGTCAGACATTCACTGTGCACGCGAATCAGGACGGGTTCTTCCCCGCTGATGTCGCCTAGCACCAAGGCCATGTGGTCGACGTGATCGATGTCGTTTTCGAAGACGATGGCTTCGAAGTCACCGAACCGCGTCGGCATCCTCGCGACGGCGGATTGGTGGACCAGTTGTTCAGTGCGCAATCGGTAGGAGACGAGATCCTTGATCGTAACGATCTTGAGATCATGTTCTGCCGCGAACGTGATCAGATCGGGCAGCCTCGCCATGGTGCCATCGTCGTTCATGATCTCGCAGATCACACCGGCCGGTGTGCAGCCCGCGAGTCGAGCCAGATCAACCGAACCCTCGGTCTGACCCACGCGACGAAGAACGCCGCCCTCGCGAGCACAGATCGGAAAGATATGGCCCGGGCGAACAATATCCGTCGGCTTCACATCATCGGCAACGGCAGCCTGAATCGTTCGCGCGCGATCCGCTGCAGAAATTCCCGTTGTTACGCCCTCGCGCGCTTCGATCGAGATCGTAAACGCGGTGCCGAAGGACGCCGTATTCTCGTAGTCCGGAACCATCTTGTTCAGGTGGAGTTTTTCCATGCGATCTTCGTCTAGGGGCAGACAGATCAGACCACGACCGAATTTGGCCATGAAGTTGATGGCCTCGGGCGTCACCTTGTCGGCGGCCATACACAGGTCGCCTTCGTTTTCGCGATCCTCGTCATCGACGAGGATGATCATCTTGCCGGCGGCAATGTCCGCAATGGCATCAGAGATCTTCGATAGGCCTTCGCCGGGTTCTGGTTCGGGCGAAGTGGTGCGGGATTTGACCTGGCCAGGTCGCTTGTCAGAATTCTTCGTTGGGGACATGAGTCGCTCATCACCTTCCGTACGGACCGCTGTGGCGGTTCCGGCGGGCGCGCTCCGAGCGGAATACCCGGGGGTGAACGACAACGACGATATCTATGGTTGACTAAGGTGTCAATCTCGTGAGGGGCCGCCTATGCGACTCTGCGTCTAGGCCGACTGGCGGAAATTCTTCATCACGCCCTTGAGAAAGTCCTCCTCCGAGACCGCAAATTTGGCCGAGAAGTCATGTCTTTCCTCGAGACCGCGATAGAGCACGCGCATCAGCTCTCGGAAGGTTTCGAGGATGCCCTCGCCGCGGGTTGCGACCGCTGGAAAGGTCGGCGTGTCGCCCCATTGCTCCTTGATCTCGGTGAGGGATTTGACGTCGGGCATATCTCGCTTGTTGAATTGCACGACCTTGGGAAGATTCTCGAAGTCGATGCCATGGGCCTTCAGGTTGGCCTCCATGTCACGCCAGGAATAGGCATTGGCGCTGGCGGCTGAACGCTGGGAGTCGGCGATGAAGGCGATGGCATCCGCGCCAGCGAGGACGACCTTTCGAGTCGATTTGTGCATCACCTGTCCGGGTACGGTGAAGAGCTTCATCTTGATCGAGAATCCGCCGGCGGTGTCGAACTCAACAGGCAGGAAATCGAAATAGAGCGTGCGGTCGTCCTTGGTATCGAGGGTCAGCATGTGGCTTCGGGTAGCTGGATCCATGAGCTCGTGAAGCTGCTCGAGATTGCTCGTCTTGCCTGACAAGGCTGGGCCGTAATAGACCACCTTCAGGGTGATCTCCTTGCTGCCCATATTGATCTGCACCATCGACCGACTCCCATCCTTCCCGCGTACCGGGTGGCGATGCCGCGGGGTGTACCGCGGCTTCATCTCGCTTCGGTCGAATTCGACTTCGGATCAAGACGGGAATGAACCCCGCAGGGCGACGGCATCGTCGGTTCGCTTCGGGGAATGGACCGGCTGACCAGACGGATTGCCGCCCACTTGGGTCAGATCCGCACCGGATTGCACGCGCTCGACTCAGCGCGAGTCCGTCGACCTCCGGAAGGCAGCGAGCAGGGTTCGCGCGGCGGCAGCCGGAGTCGTCTTCTGGTCCGCAACGGCCTGCTCCTCACGTGCGATCGCCTCGGCCATGCCGGGCTGCTGGCGGAAGGCGCGATCGATCCCCTCCTCCAATAGCTTCCGCAACCAAGCTCGTGATTGGCCTCTTCTTCGCTCTTCGAAATTGCCGCTCGAGCGCATCAACTCGTGATGTTCGAGGATCGTCTGCCAGACTTCTTGAATGCCCCGCGATTCGAGCGAACTGGCCAACATGGCGCGCGTCCGCCAGCCGTCACCGCTACCGCGAATCAGGTCGAGGGCCCCGGAATAGTCCGAGCAAGTCCGCGCCGCCGCATGCTCCATGGCGCCATCTGCCTTATTCACGACCAGGGCGTCCGCGAGTTCGATCACACCCTTCTTGATCCCCTGCAACTGGTCACCACCGGCGGGAAGGAGAAGCACGAGGAAGAAGTCGACCATCGAGGAAACGGCCACCTCGGATTGACCGATACCGACCGTCTCGATCAGCACGACATCGTAGCCAGCGGCCTCGCATAACATCATGACTTCTCTGGTGCGATTCGCGACGCCCCCGAGTGAGCCGCTCGACGGAGAGGGGCGGATGAAGGCTTCCGGGCGGAGCGAGAGTTGCTCCATTCGCGTCTTGTCACCGAGAATGCTGCCGCCTGAAACAGGGCTGCTGGGATCGACGGCCAATACGGCAACGCGCTTGCCCTGGTCGACGAGATGAAGGCCGAGCGCCTCGATAAAAGTGCTCTTCCCAACCCCGGGAGGACCCGTAATCCCCACGCGAATGGCGTCACCGCTCTTCGCGACAAGTGTTTCCAGGACGTTTTGACCGAATAGACGGTCGGCGTCGAGCGTACTCTCGATCCGGGTGATGGCCTGCGCCATCGCTCGACGATCACCGCCGCGAATCGCGTGCGCCATCTCCGTCGCCGCCGCATCGCCGGCGACCGAATCTTCTTCCATCGATTCGCTTCGGATGCCTTCGTCGCTCACGTCGTCTCCGCGCATGAAATGATCTGGTGGCCCCGCCGGTTTCGCCGCGCCTACTTCGCGATTCGCGCGCGCAGGACTTCGAGCACTTCCGAAGCCGCGTCGGGCACCGGGGTGCCGGGGCCGAAGATTGCTGCGACACCCTCATTGCGCAGGAAGTCGTAGTCCTGTGGCGGGATGATGCCACCGACAACAACGGCAATCTCGGGCGCGCCGATTTCGCGTAGCGCGCGGGCGAGTTCCGGTACGAGCGTCTTGTGTCCCGCCGCCTGGCTCGACACGCCGACGACATGCACATCGTTGTCCACAGCCTGTTGAGCGGCCTCGGCCGGCGTTTGGAAGAGCGGTCCGATGTCGACGTCAAAACCGAGATCGGCAAACGAAGTGGCTATGACTTTCATGCCGCGATCGTGACCGTCTTGTCCAAGTTTTACGACCAGCATGCGAGGGCGGCGACCGGTTTCTGTTGCGAAATCTTCGACGGACTGATTCACCCGAGCGAACGCTTCCTCGTCTCGGTAGGTGGCCCGATACACTCCAGACACAGATCGGATATCCGCGCGATGTCGGGAATAGACCTTTTCCATGGCGTCGGAAATTTCACCGACCGTGGCACGCGCACGCGCCGCTTCGACCGCCGCTTCGAGCAGGTTGCCCTCGCCGCTCTCCGCCAATTCGGTCATCTTCGCCAGCGCCTTTTCGACGGCCGCGCTGTCACGGCTCGCGCGAATCGCCTCGAGTCGCTTGATCTGTGAATCGCGAACCGCCGTGTTGTCAATATCACGGACTTCGAGTTGGCCTTCTTCTTCGAGTCGGTATTTGTTCACACCGACGATGATATCTTCGCCGCTATCGACTCGGGCTTGCCGCCGCGTCGCCGACTCTTCGATCTTGAGTTTGGGCATTCCGGCTTCAATCGCTTGCGTCATTCCACCGAGCGCTTCCACTTCGTCGATCAGTTCATTGGCCGCGTGGTAGACACTCTCTGTGAGGGACTCCATGAAATAGGAACCGCCCCAGGGATCGATGACCGCGGAAATTCCGGACTCTTCCTGCAAGATCAGCTGGGTATTGCGCGCGATTCGAGCGGCCGTGTCCGTGGGAAGACTGACCGCCTCGTCGTAGCCGTTCGTATGCAGGGATTGTGTTCCGCCAAAGACTGCGGCCATCGCCTCGATGGTCGTGCGAATCACGTTATTCATGGGATCCTGCTCGGTCAGACTTGCCCCCGAAGTCTGACAATGGGTCCGTAGCATGAGCGAGCGGGAATTCTTGGGCGAAAATTCGCTCTGCATCCTTTCCGCCCAGATGCGACGTGCGGCGCGCATTTTGGCGATCTCGAGATAGAAGTTCATCCCGATGCACCAGAAAAAGGACAAGCGGCCGGCGAATTGATCGACATCCATTCCCTTGGACATCGCGGCGCGCGCGTATTCGAGTCCATCGGCAATCGTGAAGGCCAGTTCCTGGACCGTCGTCGCCCCAGCTTCCTGCATGTGGTAGCCGGAGATCGAAATCGAGTTGAACTTGGGCATCTCCTTGGCCGTGTACTCGATGATGTCCGCAACCAGACGCATGCTCGGCGTCGGCGGGTAGATGTAGGTGTTGCGAACCATGAATTCTTTGAGGATGTCGTTCTGGATCGTTCCCGCCAGCTCGCTTCGCGGGACGCCCTGCTCTTCGCCGGCAACGATGAATGAAGCAAGAACGGGAATCACCGCTCCGTTCATCGTCATCGATACCGTCACCTCACCGAGCGGAATTCCCTCGAAGAGAATTTTCATATCCTCGACGGAATCGATCGCAACGCCGGCCTTCCCGACGTCACCGGAGACGCGCGGATGATCGGAGTCGTACCCGCGATGGGTCGCGAGATCGAAGGCCACCGAGAGACCCTGTTGGCCACCGGCCAGATTCGCCTTGTAGAACGCGTTCGACTCTTCAGCCGTCGAGAAGCCCGCGTATTGCCGGAGCGTCCAGGGCCGGTTCGCATACATCGTCGCCCGCGGTCCACGCAAAAACGGAAAGAGGCCCGGCAGCGTGTCCGCATGCTCGAGTCCTTCGAGATCGCTCGCGGTATAGAGAGGCCTGATGGGTAGGCCATCTGCACTCTTCGTCGTCAGATCATCGACTGCCCGACCGCGAAGCTCCTTTTCCGCCAACTCGCCCCATTTGGAAAGTCCGTCGGAAGCGCCATGGCCCCCCTGACCCTTTGATGATTTCGCCATCGCTCCTCTAGACCTTTCTCTGTTTTTACGGGATTTCGCCCTTGCGGGCGGCGAGTCTAGCAGCCCCGGGACGGCCCCGTCCTCAGGATGGCGCCCTAGACTGCGCGCCGGAATCGCCCGCCCACCTCGAAGAGCGCCTCACTGATCTGGCCCAGGCTCGCCACTTTGACGGTCTCGAGCAACACATCGAAAAGGTTGTCGCCGCGTCGCGCTGCCGCCTTGAGTTCGGCCAGCGCGGGTTCAACTTCCTCACGCCAACGATCTTGGAAGCCGCGGAGCGATTCGAGACGCTCCTTCTTCTCCTCATCCGAGGATCGGATCAAGTTTTCCGCCGAAACATTCACTTGCGAACCGTGCTCCGCCAGAAACATATTGACGCCGACGATTTCGAGCTCCCCGGAATGCTTCAATTCTTCATAGAGCATGCTCTCGTCCTGGATGCGACCGCGCTGGTAAAGCGTTTCCATGGCGCCCAGCACGCCGCCCCGATCACTCAAACGTTCGAACTCCGCGAGGACGGCTTCTTCAACCAGATCCGTGAGTTCGTTGATCACATAGGCGCCCTGGGTCGAGTTCTCGTTCTGCATGAGTCCCGCCTCGCGATTGATGATCAACTGAATCGCGAGGGCGCGTCGAACCGAGGCCTCCGTCGGTGTCGTCACCGCTTCGTCATAGGCGTTCGTATGCAGACTATTGCAGGAGTCCTGCAAGGCCGTCAGCGCCTGGAGCGTCGTCCGAATATCGTTGAAGTCCATTTCCTGTGCATGCAACGAACGACCCGAAGTCTGGATATGATATTTGAGCTTCTGGCTTCGTTCGTTCGCACCGTAGCGCTCGGACATCGCAATCGCCCAGATTCGGCGAGCGACCCGACCTAACACAGAATATTCAGCATCGAGGCCATTACTGAAAAAGAACGAGAAATTCGGTGCGAATTCATCGACCGACATGCCTCTCGCCAAGAAGTACTCGCAAAACGTGAATCCGTTGGCGAGCGTGAAGGCAAGCTGGGTAATCGGGTTCGCGCCCGCCTCGGCCATGTGGTAGCCGGAGATCGAAATGGAATAGAAATTCCGAACGGCTTCGCGGCAGAAGGTCTGTTGAATATCCCCCTGCATCTTGAGCGAGAATTCGGTCGAGAAGATGCACGTGTTCTGTGCCTGGTCTTCTTTCAGGATGTCAGCCTGCACTGTCCCACGCACGTTGCGAAGGACCTCGCTGCGCAGCCGTTGATAGACCTCGGCGGAGACGACGCGGTCGCCGGGAATACCCAGAAGGCCGAGCCCGAGGCCATCGTGATCCGGCGGGAGCTCGCCGGCATAACTCGGCAGCGCACAGCCCTTTTCCTTTAGCTTGGCCTCGAACCGAGCACGCACTGATTCGAGTTCACCCCGCTCGATGAGGTATCGCTCGACCTTTTGATCGATGGCCGCATTCAGGAAGAAGGCCAAGACCGTTGGCGCAGGGCCGTTGATCGTGAGCGAGACCGACGTGGTCGGCGCGGAGAGATCGAATCCCGAATAGAGCTTCTTCGCATCATCCAGCGTACAGATGGATACACCCGAGTTTCCGACCTTTCCGAGTATGTCCGGCGCGTCGGCAGGATCGTTTCCGTAGAGCGTGACACTATCGAAAGCAGTCGATAGTCGAGCCGCGGGTTGACCGGAGCTCAGATAGTGGAAGCGGCGATTGGTTCGCTCAGGGCCGCCCTCGCCCGCGAACATCCTCGTCGGATCTTCTCCCTTCCGTTTGAAGGGGAAGACGCCTGCCGTAAAGGGGAATCGGCCGGGAAGATTCTCGGTCCCGAAGAAGCGAATCAACTCGCCCCAATCCTTCGTTCGCGGCAAAGCGACAACCGGGATCGACGTTCCCGACAACGAGGATGTGAAGTTCTCAACGTCGACCGAGCGGTCGCGAACGCGATAGCTTTGGCGTTCGGCCGCGTAGTGATCTCGCGTTTCGCCCCATTCACTCAGTTGTGCCGAAAGGGCGGGATCGATGGCCTCGACCGCCGCGCCATAGCCTTCAGATAGACTGGAGTCCGGCGAATCCATCGCGCCTTCAAGCGCGGCGAGTGGATGCCGCGGGCCGGAGCCGCGATGAGAGAGAACGCGCGCATAGCCATCGGCGAGCGCGGCCTGCTCCGCGGCGGTTTCGATGCGGATGCGGTACGCACGATTCGATTCCGCGATCTCGGCGAGATAGCGTTGGCGTGACGCGGGGACGAGTGCCCAGGACGTGTCGCTCGATTCAACCTCAGTCGCGGAGTCGAGATCAGCGCTGACCGCGTCCGGGAAGCGATCGGCGAGCCCGAGCGCCGTGAGCTTGCCCTCGAGAGCCATGGCGAGCCGCTCCATCCCTGCATCGTTCCAATTACGGGCCACCGTCGGAAAGACGGGTACCTCGCCATCCGGCACCGACATCGCGTTCCGATTCCGACGCCATTGTTTTCGAATGTCGCGCAGCGAATCGAGCGCGCCCCGGCGATCGAATTTATTCAGCACGATCATGTCCGCGAAATCGATCATGTCGATCTTCTCGAGCTGTGAAGGCGCGCCGTATTCCGGCGTCATGACATAGAGCGATAGATCGACCTGATCGACAATTTCAGAATCGCTCTGACCTATGCCCGCGGTCTCGAGCAGCACGAGATCGAAGCCCGCCGAGCGCAGGACGCGAAGGCCATCCCCGACGGCCGCTGCCAGCGACAGATTTGCGCGACGCGTGGCCATTGAACGAACGAAGATTTCCTTGCCTCCGATGGCATTCATCCGGATGCGGTCCCCAAGCAATGCCCCGCCGCTTCGTCGACGAGTCGGATCGACAAGCAGCAAGGCCAGTCGCAGGCCGGGCGCATCACGTCGAAGTCGCATGACGAGTTCGTCGACGACACTGGATTTGCCGGCCCCGCCCGTGCCGGTAAAGCCGATCACGGGTGCCCTCTTCAGATCGCGCTTGGCGATCGCCTCGCGAAGCGCCGCCGCCTCCGTCTTGTGGCTCTCGGCATGGTTCTCGAAGAAGCTGATCAGCTTGGCGATTTCGGCAGGATGGCTCGGATCCAGGACGTCGACGGCAGCCAGCAGGCCCGCGGACGGATTCGCCTCGCGATCCGCACGGGCTTCGAGGCACTCGTCGACGATGCTGCCGATCATTCCCTCGAGACCCATCGTTCGGCCATCTTCGGGACTGAAGATTCGGCTGACCCCGGCGCGATGAAGGGTTTCGATCTCATCGGGCGTGATCGTTCCGCCACCGCCGCCATAGACTCGGACGTGGGACAGGCCCTCTTCGGCCAGTCGTTGGACGAGATATTCGAAGTATTCGATATGCCCGCCCTGGTAGGACGAAATCGCGACGGCATCGGCCGCCTCCTCGAGGGCTGCCTCGACGACCGCTTCGACGCCACGGTCATGGCCGAGATGAATCACTTCGGCTCCGCGTGCCTGCAAGAGGCGCCTCATGATGTTGATCGCGGCGTCATGGCCGTCGAAGAGCGAGGCCGCAGTCACGACTCGTACCGGCACCTGGCCAGCTTCAATCGGTCTCTGGTCAGACAAACTCATTCCATCCCTCCGTCATCGATTCGTCTCGCGACCGGCGAGATTCTTGCTGACCGCGTGTTCGGCGACGCGCCCTCGCCTTTCGTCCCCTCCGACAGGCGCCGTTTTGCACGGCCACTCGCCTCGCGCTCGTCTACGTGGTCCCGGTAACGCACCAGTTCGCGACGAAGATCCCCGAGTTCGGCGAGCCGGCGGTCGACATCGTCGAGGTGGGCGGCCAGGAGATCCTGCAGGCGAGTCAGCATCGCCCGGGTCGATCCGCCGATGCCGTAAACCGCGTTCAATTCGCGGATCTCGGCAAGCGACAAACCGAGCGCCTTCAGACGACTGATGAAGCCGAGGCGTTCCAACTCGTCTTCGCCATAGACACGCCGGCCACTCGCCCGCCGACGGACGTCGGGAAGCAATCCGATTTCCTCGTAATAGCGAATGGTTCGGGCACTGAGTCCCGTCCGGTCACACACTTCAGCGATGGCCCACATATTGGCGAAGATGCCTCGACTTGCCAGTTCACGTCAACTGCGGATACTGATCGGCAAGCCAATCCTGTGACTTGATCGAGGAGCTTCCTGCGGGTAACCGCTTCTCCCGCCGAAGCGTCTGGCGGAGATGCTGTGCCGCGATCAATCGGGAGCGGCCAAAGGGTTCAGCCAAAGCGGACCCGCCCACCCTTGAATCAGAGGTAGCCGAGTTCCGCGATCCGGCGTCCGTTCTTCAACCACGAGGGATCGACCTTCACGAAGAGTTCGAGATGGACCTGGCAACCCACCCACTCCTCGATTGCCCGACGAGCACGAATGCCGATCTTCTTGACCATGCTGCCACCCCGGCCCACAACGATCCTCTTCTGGGAGTCGCGTTCGACGAGTAGATTGGCGCCGATCTTCAGCAGCTTCGGATTCGACTCGTCATAGCTAAGGACTTCGACGGCCATCGAATACGGCAGCTCCTGGTCGAGCATCTCGAAGACACCTTCTCGAATCATTTCTGCACACAGCCAACGCATCGGCCGATCCGTCAGTTCGTCTTCGCCGTAGAGGGCCGGGGAAACCGGCAGGACTTCGACAATCGCATCGAGCAATTCTTCGATTCCGTCCCCTTTTCGCGCAGAAACCGTACAAGCTGGCCAGTCGTCGGGCGCTGACGCGATCGGCCAGTCGTTGCCACGGGCGCGTGGGAGATCGCTCTTCGTGCCAACGACTAACGTGGGGCGACGTTGCGCAGACAACGCCGCGGCCAGTTCATCGTGTACATCGCTCCAGCCGACAGCGCGGTCAACGAGCAGGCAGGCGACGTCGCAATCACGCGCCACATTCTCGACGATCGAATTGAGCGCCTCATTCAATTTCTTTGGACTCTTGTGGCGCCCGGGTGTGTCGAGGAAGAGGAGCTGCGCGTTTTGGCGGGGAAGAATTCCCAGAATTCGGCTTCGGGTGGTCTGCGGCTTCGCACTCACGATCGCCAGACGCTGACCAAGGATCGCGTTGAGCAGTGAAGACTTCCCGACATTCGGTGGCCCCAACAAGGCCACGAATCCCGCACGAAAGGCCGAGTCCCCTCCCTCGCCGGACTCGGATTGCTGCGCCTTCGTTTTTTCTTCCCCGGACGTGGATGACATGGACATCAATCCCCGGCCTGCGAATCGGAGGGCCACGCCTCGAGCGCGTTCTTGGCCGCCAACCGTTCGGCGGCACGCTTCGTTCGTCCAATCCCCCGCGCGAGCGCGCGATCTCGCACGAAGACTTCAACCGTAAAGCGCATCTCATCCCCTTCAATCTGGCTGTCTGCCGCGACACGATACGAGGGAAACTCGCCCTCGACGGCCATCACGCATTCTTGAAATTCGGTCTTCGGGTCGCGTCGAACGACCGGCGCATCCGCCGTCAGCGCATCGCCGAAGGTCTTCTCGATCAAGGCCGCCGCAGCGTCCAATCCACGATCCAGGAAGATCGCCCCGATGATGGCCTCCATCGTATCCGCCAGGATCGACGGTTTGTCCTTGCCGCCCGATTGTTGTTCGGTTCGCCCCAATTGGATCAGGGGGCCCAGCTCGAAGGCCTGTGCCATGCGCGTGAGCGACCGCCCCTCCACCAACGCGTGCAATGCGCGACTCAACTCGCCTTCGCGCCATTCCGGCTTGGCCCGAAAGAGCGCGTGCGCCACGACCAAGCCCAATACGGAGTCGCCCAGGAATTCCAACCTTTCGTTGTTCGAAACCGTGACAGCGTCTCGCGTGGCGCGCTCATGGGCATACGAGGAATGTCTCAGCGATTCCTCGAGCAATGCACGATTGTTGAAGGGGGCGCCGAGGGCTACTTCCAATTGATCGAGCCGCACGCTTCGCTCGGCCTCTGCGTTCGCATCCCGGCTTGCCCGCTTGCCGTCGTCCCTTTGCATCTCGTCGCTCGATTCGCTGCTCATCGAATACCCTCGACGATCCAACCGCCGCCGATGACCTCTTCATCCTTGTCCGCGTCGTAGAAGACAGCTGCCTGACCGGGCGCCACAGCGCGGACGGGTTCGTCAAAATGAATCAGCGCCTGGTCGGAGTCGAGGGCATCGACGCTGGCGGGAGCAGCCTCGTGTCGATGGCGCACTTGCACACGCACTCGAATCGAATGGGTCGGCGTATGCCCGGAGGTCCAATTGACCCGCTCGATCCGCGCGCCCGAACAATCGAGATCGCCAACATCACCGACCACGACCCGCTGATCACCGGCGTTCAGCCGAATAACATACAGGCGACGGTTCGAGGAGATGCCAAGTCCGTGACGTTGGCCGACCGTAAAATGATGGATGCCCTTGTGCACGCCCAGAATCTCGCCGGATAGATCGACGATCTCTCCGCTCAGTGTCAGCGCTTGCGGCCTGATCGTCTCGACCACTTTTGCATAGTCCCCGTCCGGCACGAAGCAGATCTCCTGGCTCTCGGGTTTGTCCGCCGTGCCCAATCCCAGCTCCCGCGCGCGCTCGCGGACTTCTTGTTTGCTCATGTCGCCGATCGGAAAGAGGGATCGACGAAGCTGTTCCTGGTCGAGGGGAAAGAGAAAGTAGGATTGGTCCTTCGCGCGATTGACCGCACGGTAGAGCCTCGCCTGACCGGTCTCCTCGTCGATCGTGATACGCGCATAATGGCCGGTGGCCACGCGGTCAGCGCCAAAGGCTTTGGCGCGCTCGAGCAGGTGATCAAATTTGAAACGCTTGTTGCAGGCGATGCATGGAATCGGTGTACGACCTGCGAGATAGCTGTCTGCGAATTCTTCAATGACCTCGTGGCCGAAAGCCTCTGCGTAGTTGGCCACGTAGAATCGAATGCCGAGTCGTTCGGCGACACGGCGCGCATCGTCTGCGTCTTCGAGCGAGCAGCAGCGTGACCCACCTTCGGAAAGGCGCATCGTCACGCCGATCGTCTGGCAACCGGATTCCGCCAAAATGGCCGCTGCAACAGAGGAATCGACGCCGCCCGACATGGCGATCACGACGCGCTCTTTCGTGGGGGAGACGGAGGTGTGGGAGTCATTGGAGTGATTGAAGTTATTAGAGGTGCTCACGGTGCCTCGGCCTGCCGAACTCGGGGCACGAGTTCGCGAAGCAGTCCGACGACACGGTCGATCTGCGCGTCATCGATGCCCCAACCCGTCGAGAAGCGAAGGCTGCCCCGAGCTTGCTCGACACTCCGTCCCATCGCGAGCAAGACCCCGGAAGGCTCGAGGGAACCCGAATGACAGGCCGCGCCCGCCGACGCAGCGATGCCTTCGAGGTCCAACGCCTGCAACAACACCTCACCGGCCAACCCTTTGAATTCGACATTCAAGGTATTGGGTAATGTCTTCCCGGGCCCGCCATTCCAGCGCACGGAATCAATCGCCTGCTCGATCCCCTGCCACAATCGATCGCGCAATTTTCCGCATTGCTCCGTCCGAGCCGCCGCTTCAGAACTCGCCAGAACGCAAGCGACTCCGTAGCCCACGATGCCTGCGACATTTTCCGTCCCGCCGCGAAGCCCCTTCTCCTGCCCGCCGCCATGGAGTAGCGGCGGCACCGCGGCTACGCGTTCACGGTCGCCGAAGTCGCGAACGATCAAGGCACCGACGCCTTTGGGCCCGTTCAATTTATGCGCCGAGGACGAAACGAAATTCACGGGAACCCGTCCGAGGTCGACCGGAATTTTTCCGATCGCCTGGGTCGCGTCGACATGCATCAGGACGCCACGAGCCCGGCAGATTTCGGCCACTTCTTCGACGGGCTGAATCGAGCCCGTCTCATTATTTCCCCAGATCATCGTCAGCAACCGGGTCTTTTCGGTGATCGCGGCGGCCAATTCGTCCGCGGCCACACAGCCGTCTTCGTCGGGTGCGACCCGGGTCACGGTCACGCCTTGTTCTTCGAGGACCGCTAGCGGCGCGACGATGGAAGGATGTTCGACCTCGGTCGTCACGACATGATCGCCTGCCGCAAGCGAACCGAAGAGCACCGTATTATTCGATTCCGTCGCCCCCCCCGTAAACCGCACGGCCTCGGCAGCGACACCCACCAGCGCGGCGACCTGCCTGCGAGCCTCTTCCACCCGCGCCCGAGCGCCCGCGCCCTCGAGGTAGACGCTCGACGGATTCCCGAACCCCTCACGCAAGACCAGCGTCATCGCCTCGATGACCTCGGGGCGAAGCGGTGTCGTGGCGTTGTGATCGAGATAAATTCTCACGCTGGGACTCTCCCGTGCGGGGTGGCGGGTGTTGATGTGCGGGGCGCGCCGTGTACGACTTACGTCCGTAACCCCGTGCTGTCAGCCGATCCAATGCGCGCACCGTAGCCCGGGGTGGCCTGGATTCAAGCGCCTCGGTCGAGGGTGGTCTCGCTGCCCGCTTCAAGGGCGAGCTTTTCGAGGGAGGTTTGATCGGCCACCTCACACCAGGCGCACTCGAGGTCCCTGAGCGTGGCGCGGATGGCTTGATTCCCAATCACCGCGGGGTCCTCCAGCTCGACGGCTCTCTCGACTTCGCCCCGGACTGCGCGCAGGATCTCACCCACGGTCAGATCACGGGCCGGACGCGCCGGGACATAGCCGACGGCTTCCGCACCGCGCGGCATGATCGCGCGCAGGATGCCTGCTTGCTCGAGATCGGTCGTTAGTCCGCGCACCAGGCGAACGGGCTCGTCGAGCGTATCCGCCAAGCCCTCCGAGCTGGGCGGTTCTTGTTGGCCCTGAAAGCAGCGCACGATTTCAACGCCGATTTCGAGCGCGATCGCTTCGCGTTGTGCCGGAGAGGTGTCCCCGCTGCGCATTTCGCGGCGTGCGAAGGGAAGATTCTGCGTGGCAAACGCAACTTCGGCTCCCAGCAGCAACACCGCCCAGCAGACATAGAGCCAAGCCAGGATCAAGGGCACCGCCGACAAGGCGCCGAAAACCGCCTGGTAGGTGGCCGCACCGACCTGGAAATCCACATAGACCGTGCGCGCCATCGAGAAGAGCACCGCGGAAACCGCGCCGCCCAGGGCCGCCGCGCGGACCTGTACGGTTGTGTTTGGGAAGAACCAGAAGAGGAAGGTAAACCCCAGGAAGAGGACCAGCACAGGAACCTGGGAAAGTCCGAGGCCATAGATCTTCGCGAAGGCCGGATTCTCCAGCAGCGAGGTCACGACCGGCTCACTTTGCAAGGTCGTCGCCAGACTGACTGCGACGCCGATCGAGATCGGAGCGACCACCATCACCGCAAGGTAGTCCGAGAACCTGCGCGCCCAACTCCGATTTCGTGCGACCCCCCAGATCTCATTCAACGTCTGTTCGAGATGTCGCAAGGCAAAAATTGCGGTGCCGAAGACGATGGCACCACCGATCGTTCCGAAGTTCGAGAAGTCGAGACCCTGCGCATAGCCGCGGACCGTCTCCCGAACTTCAGGTGCCACGGTCGTCAATTGCTCGATGGCGAAATTGACGATCGACTCGTCGCCGCCCACGACGCCGAGAATGGCAATCACGACACCCAACATCGGGATGATCGACAGCGCCGTCACATAGGTCAGCGCGCTCGCGCGCAACAGCAGCTGGTCGTTCTGAAAACCTCGTGCAGTCAACGCGAGAAGCTGAGCTGTCGCACGCAACACGCGCACGGGCATCAAAGCGTTGGGATCGTGCGCCCACAGCTCCCTGGTCAGCCAAACCGGGATCGACCGAAGGCCTTCGAGGCTGAGCGTCACCCTCGGAAGCTTTGCAGACTCCTTGCTTCGGCTGTCGGAAGAACCCTTCTCTTCTTCGAGGGAGGACTCAGCCATCCTCGTCTACTCCTACTCCGCTTTCGCTTCGCTGCGAAACTCGACCGGTGGGCCGCACAGAGAGCCAACGCTCGATTGTCGCGAGGGTCTTCGGGCCGATCCCCGAAACGGATCTGAGATCCCCTACTCGAGAAAAGCGCCGCTCTGGCCAGTTCGCCCTCGCCTTCACGATTGTGTCGGCACGTGTCGGTCCGATCTGCGGCAAGACGCGCAAGAGCGAGGCTGAAGCCCGATTCAGATCAATACTCTGACCGTCGAGCAGCCGGGCAACACCCGATATCGCCGGGCCATCGGTCGCCTCCGGATCCTCGCACCGGGCATGCAGGGTTCCCAGCTCATCCGAGTCCAGCTCAATCAGCGAATCACATCGGGGTCCACGAGGGTCCAACGAAAGATGGTTCGAGGCGATCGCAGCAATTCCCAATACCAACATGAAAAGGACGCGTGCCTCGCGAACGAACCGCGCTGCGGAAGCGCTTCCCGCTGAACCGCCTCGGCCAGGCATCGATTGCTGCTGCTCGCTTCGTTGTGCCCAATCCGCCAGGATCTGTTCGGCCTCGCCGCCATGGGCCGTGACTCGGGCTCGTCGCCCTCGCCAAGCGACACCCTCTTTGGCGGCGTCTTCTTCCGCCGGTGACGGGCCCTCGAACTCGATCTGAAGGAAATCTCGCCCCAATACTTCCGGAAAGCGATCCGCCCATTCGACTGCCAGTACCTGCGCAGCGCCCAGCATGTCATCGAAGCCAATCGCGTCGAGTTCTAGTGCGGATTCCAGACGATAGAGATCAACGTGATGCAGCGTTTCGGGACCACTGGGAATCGGGTATTGCTGGGCGATCACGAAGGTCGGACTGGAAACGACACGCGGATCGATTCCGAGACCTTCCGCCAGGCCTTTCACGAAGACCGTCTTGCCGGCGCCTAACGGTCCGATCAGAGCCAGGGACAACCCGCCCGCACCGATCGATCGGCCGAGCGTTGCCGCGTAGGCGAACGTCTGCTCAGGGTCCGGGGAATCGAAGAACCAGGCCTGCATCGGGCACTTCCTCCTCGGCTGGGTGTTGAATCATCGAAGCGGCGCAGCCGGGAAGACCATCGGCCACCTCGCTGGCCAGGATGCCAAATCCGAGACCCGCTTCATCCAGACGGTCCGCGCTGGCACCATGCCACCAGGCCGCAAGGGCCGCAGCCTCAAAGGCTGGCTCGCGGGCTGCGAGTCGTGCCGCCACGATCCCGGTCAGCACATCTCCGGTTCCGCCCGAGGCGAGCGCCGGACCGCCGGTCGTGTTGACGATTGTCCTTCCATCTGGATCGGCGATCACCGTTCCCGCACCTTTCAGCACCACGATCGATTGGGCGCGCACAGCCAGGAGTCGCGCTGCAGCGATTCGATCGGCGTTGATGTGTGCAACGTTCGTTGACAAGAGATGCGCGGCCTCGCCGGGATGAGGCGTCAGGATCGTGGGCGCGGAACGGTCGTGAAGGCTCTCCAAGCGGCCGGCCAGGCCGAAGAGTCCATCCGCATCAAGCACGATCGGTCGATCGATCGTGCTCAACAATCGCCCCACCAACTCGCTCGTCTCAGGCTCGCGCCCAAGCCCCGGGCCGATGGCCACGATGTCCCGCGCGGCTGCCAACTCCTCGAGAGCCTTCTCCGCCGCTCGAGCAAAGCCGCCCGATTCGGTCGCCGCGACCTCGGCCGTCATCACTTCCGCGCAGAGTCCTGCGAGTTCGACGGCGCGTCCCTGCGGATGAGCCAGCGTGACCAGTCCGGCCCCGGCACGCAGGGCCGCGCGACAACAGAGCGCTCCCGCGCCCATCATTCCCTTTGAGCCCGCGATCACCAACACGCGTCCGAACGTGCCCTTGTGTCCGACTCGAGGCCGGTTCGGCAATCCGCGTCGTGCGGCGACGACATTCCACAATTCAGTGCGCGGCAGGCGTTGCGGATCCGGATCGTCGATGCCGATCCGTGCGACCTGGATCTCGCCCGCGTGTGATCGCCCGGGCTCGAGGGCGAGTCCAACCTTGGGAAGCGCAATCGTGAGCGTCCTGTCTGCCCTCACGGCGACGCCCAGCACCTGTCCCGTGTCGGCGGCGACACCGGACGGAAGATCGACCGCCAGGACCCGAAGTCCGCTTCGACGTGCGTCACACAGGGACTCGATCAAATTGGCGAAGGCGCCGGTGATCGCGCGCGACAGACCGACACCGAAGAGCGCATCGACGGCCACGCTCGTCTCGGCCAGCAGCGGGCGCCAATCGATTCCGTCAGGCTGTGCATCGAAGACTCGACATGCAGCACCCATCGCCTGCAAACGCGCCCAATTGCGTGCAGCATCGCTTGGCAGCCCGGCGACCTCTCCGATCAGAATCGTCTCGACTGGAACCGCACGAGCAATGAGATGGCGCGCCAGCACGAAGCCGTCTCCGCCATTATTGCCGGCAGCGCAAAAAATCCGCACGATGGCATCGCTCCGCGAGGAGGACGCCAACAACTCGAGAACCGGCTGCACGAGCGCCCGCCCGGCACTCTCCATCAAGACTTCGCCCGGAATCCCGCGCCCCTCGATCGTTCGCTGGTCGAGTTCCTGCATTTCGCTCGCATCGACCAGGGGCCAGATGCCAGCGCCGATCGCGAGGGCTGGGTCGCTCGCCTCGGATTTGGGGGGGACCTCATTCACGTCACGCACTCCGCGCTGCTTGCCGCCTCAACACAGCCAGTTCGCCCTTCGCCTAGCGTCATCGAGTCGCCCCGAGCCCTCTTTTTCCGCGGATAGCGGGAGTCCAGAATCCGTGTTCCTCGACGACTCCGTGCTCCACGATGAGAGGGCGAACGCTACCTGAGCCCGATGGCCTGACGCGATCGCGAAGCCCGGCGTACACGATGCTCAAGACATTCGATCGCGGAAGTCCCGCACGGCCCGATCGAGCCCGACCAACAGGGCGCGGCGCGCTAGACCGGAGTCGAAAACGACCCGATCGACCGAGGGTGCCGCCTCGAGGATCTCGGAAATGTTTCGTTCGTCGAGGCCGCCTGCGATGGAGATTCCCAATCTCAGCTTGCTAGCCAGTCGTGCCGTATCACCCAACATGACCAGAGCGCCGCGACGTTCCGCGTCCGGCAAGTCGACGAGATACCCGGTAAACAACTCGACGTCGGCCACGCCCTGGGTGTGAACGGCGCGAATCGCATCGACCTCCGGCGCAATCCGAACGCTGGCCGCGATCCCCGCTTCTTCGAGGGACCGCAGGACGACCCCGAGCGCAGCGCCTGCGACGCGCGCATCGACGGGCGGTGCGGAGCCATTGGCCTCCTGATGCTCGCCCACGAGAACCACCCGGTCGGGTCGCGCTTCCAGGGGAATCTTCAGAAGGTTTTGCGAAATAGGCATTCGTAATTCGAATCGACGCGCGGCGCGGCGCAACTCCAGTACATCGGCTTCCCGGACTGGAGCAAGATCTTCATTGATCGAGAGCCGGAGCGCGTCCACCCCGGCCAGTTCGGCCAGCGCCGCCGCGGCGCCGAGTTCACTGTATTCAATCGAAGAAAAATCTCGCAGTGCGGCCCAACTGTCCAAAGAGAGAACGATCTGCGCATTCTGCATGGCTCAGTCCAGACCGCCGAGGGCTCGTTTGAGTGTTTCAGCCAAACCGTTGGCCAGCGCGTGTACACGCGCTTCATCCCGTCCTTCGACCATTACCCTGGCCTTCAACTCCGTGCCCGAGTAACGCACCAAGACACGGCCGGCATCGCCCAACTCGGCTTCGACCTCGGCAACCGCCGCAAGAAAACTCGGCAACTCTTCCAGGGGCCGTTTCGCAGCGACAGCGATATTCACCAGGACCTGCGGCAGCCGTTCGAACCCGTCATTCAGATGGGAGAGCTTCGTTCCGCTTCGCGCCATCAAGGCCAGCACCTGCAAAGCCGACATGATCCCGTCGCCGGTTGTCGAGTCGTCCAGGAAGAGTATGTGCCCGGATTGTTCGCCTCCCAGATTATGGCCGCCCTTGCGCATCTCCTCGACGACATAACGATCACCGACTGAGGCGCGAAGGAGTTGAACCCCGATCGAAGACAGTGCGAGTTCGAGTCCCAGATTACTCATCACTGTGGCAACCACTGTGTCATTTGCGAGTGTTCCTCGCCCGTGCATATCACGTGCACACAGCCACATCAGCATATCGCCGTCGAGGATTTCGCCCTGCTCGTCGATCACGACCACGCGATCAGCATCCCCGTCGAGGGCGATGCCGATGTCTGCGCGAAGCTCGCGAACCTTGTTGGCGGCTCGTTCGGGATAGAGCGACCCGCAATCCTCGTTGATATTTCGCCCATTGGGCTCACATCCCAACTCGAAGACTTCCGCACCCAATTCCCGAAAAACCGTCGGACCAACCTTGTAGCCAGCGCCATTGGCGCAGTCGATGACGATGCGCATGCCTTTGAGCGTCAGGTCTCTTGGGAAGGTGTTCTTCAGATAGACGATGTATCGGCCACGCGCGTCTTCGATGCGTTGCGCTTTACCGATGTCGTCTGGCGCCACGAGCGCTCGTGAAGCTTCACCCGATGCGATCAACCGTTCGATCAGGATCTCGTCCGAATCCGGAAGCTTGAAGCCATCGGCAGCGAAAAATTTGATTCCATTGTCTTGATAGGCGTTGTGACTGGCCGTGATCATCACGCCCGCATTGCAGCGCATATCACGCGTCAAGAAGGCGAGCGCGGGAGTCGGGACGGGACCCACCTGAATCACGTTGACGCCCATCGAGCAAATGCCTGCGGCCAGGGCATCTTCGAACATGTAGCCCGACAAACGCGTGTCCTTGCCGATCAAGATTTCCTGGCGACCGCCCTCGCCGTCTTGATCTCGAAAGACGTGGGCGATTGCACGGCCCAGGGCCAGCGCGACTTCCGGAGTCATCGGATGGACGTTGGCCGTGCCTCGGATGCCGTCGGTGCCAAAGAGCTTGCGCACAGGCTGCTCGCTCATACTTCCCCCTCCGTGCCTTCCGGATTTTCAAGATCCAGGAGTGGCTCCGGAATCGGATCGGGCTCGATGCGGACTTCGATCTGCAAGGGACTGTTGTCCTCGGCCCAGACCGTCCCGCCCCCGAGCACCAATCGGACTTCGCGCTTTTCGTTGGCGGCGAGGCCCGCGATATCGATCGATTCGGTTACGACCTCGTTGAGGCGCATCACCTGACTACGCGCCCCTTCGAGCCAGACCTTGGCCGGCTCGATCGTGACCCCAGCAACGTGGAAGCCCGGGGCAGGAACACCTTGGATCTCGGCCCGAACGCTGACCGCCTTGCGGCCTCGCTTCTCGAAACGCACCTGGATACGCGACGGGGAATATCCGGCAAACGTCGTCCCTGTCGGATGTTCGATGGTCTCGACATCCACTTCGTAGACGGCAACGCCCGGCTTGCCACCACTCGCATCGACGCGATATTTCATCTTTTCCCGATCGAGGTTTCGCAGGGAGGCTCGGCTGCCCCGCAAACGAACATTGATCGCGTCGGAGTTTTGATCGGTGACGACCAGTCCGTCCTCGACACCGACTAATTCGACCGGCACATCGAATGACTCCTGGATGCTCGAGGTCCCCTGCGCCACCGCCCAGATAAAGACACTGATCGCCAACGCCAATACGAGCACACCCGGACGTAGATTCTGAAAACGCGACGCCATCGGGCGCTGCTCCCTTTTCGGCCGCTGGGCCGGTCGTCAGCTGGCCGTGGCCTGCCCGGATGAATGCCCTTCGGCGATTTCCAAGCCACCCGTCAATTCGCTCGCGTCGGGCAACTCTTTCCGCTCGCCACCGAGCACTTCTCTCAAAACGACCCGGAGCTGTGGCGCGTCCAGCTCGCGAAGCATCTGTCCGCCGAGCACAACAGAAATTTTCGCGGTTTCTTCAGAAACGACGACGACGAGCGCGTCGGTTTCCTCCGTGATGCCGACGGCGGCGCGATGACGCGTCCCCAAGCCTTCCGGAAGATCGGTACGAAGCGTAAGGGGCAGGATGCAGCCGGCGGAAGAAACACGACCCTCCTGGATCACGACCGCACCGTCATGCATCGGCGACGAGGGCTGGAAAATGCTCGTCAGCAACTCCTTCGAAATCTGGGCGTCGACCGGGACGCCGGCCTCGATCAGATCCCCGAGATTGCTTTCGCGCTCGAGCACGATCAGCGCACCATGGTGACGCTGGGACAAGGCACCCGCGGTGCGAACGATCTCCTCGACAAGCTGAGTCTCTCGCTCGGCGGAGAAGGACGGGAAGAACCCGCGACCGACGCGAGCCAACGCGCGTCGAATGTCATTTTGAAAGAGAATCACGATGATCAGGACCGCAGAGCCGAGGAAGCGCTCGAGGATCATGCCGAGTGCGGCCAACTGGAAGAGCTCTGAAGCCAGGGACAACGCAATCAGGACGATCAGCCCGACCAGGATCTGGATCGCGCGCGTTCCACGAATCAACAAGAGCAGCCAATAGATGCCGGCGGTCACCAACAGGATGTCGACGGTGTCGCGAAAGGGGTCGAAGCGGGAGTTGAAGAACTCCGCCAGGTCCGCCCCAAAAGTCCACAACACCGTGATCACGTTCGCTCTCCCCCCGATCGAACTCGAATCAGCCCTTCAAAACCTCAGCCGCACCGCGCCTCAGCTAGCCAGGCATCGGCTCCGGGTCGGGAATATTCCCACCCGTTTCACCACCCGCTCGATCCGGGTCTTCGTCACGTTCACCGCGACTGCCGTTGGGCGGCGAGGTCTCGGTTTCCGCGCTGACCGGAGGCAAGTCCGGCAACGTTTCTCCGTTCAACAAGATCGCGAGCTGTGCGCCTTCGAGGGTTTCACGTTCGAGCAGCGCCTCGGTCACGCGATCCAGCAAGTCTCGATTGTCGAGCAGGAGCTGCCGGGCCTCGTCGTATTTCTGGCTCAGGATCTTGGCGACCTCATCGTCGATTTCGCGCGCCTTCTGTTCGCTGTAGTCCTTGCGGCCCACGAGATCGCGGCCCAGAAAGACATCCGAGCCCGAGGTGCCATAGGAAACCGGCCCCAACTCCTCGCTCATTCCGTATTCCGTCACCATCCGGCGCGCCCAATCGGTCGCCTGCTGCAAATCATTGCTGGCGCCGGTCGAGAAATGACCAAAGACGATGTCTTCGGCCGCCCGCCCGCCCATCGCATAACGGATCACCGCGTAGATCTGGTCCTTGGTGTAGTTGAGCCGGTCTTCGACGGGCAGCGTCTGCGTCAACCCCAACGCCATGCCACGAGGAATGATCGTCACCTTGTGGACGGGATCGGAATCCTCTGGCGTGAGCATGGCGACGAGCGCATGGCCCGACTCGTGGAATGCAGTGGTCCGTTTATCCTCGTCCGACATGATCATGCTGCGGCGCTCGGCTCCCATCAGGACCTTGTCCTTGGCATTCTCAAAATCTTCCTGCCCAACGCGTGTGGCATCGCGTCGAGCTGCCAGCAGCGCGGCCTCATTGACCAGATTCTGGAGATCGGCACCGACCATGCCCGGGGTTCCCCGTGCCTGGACTTCGAGATCGACGTCGTCTGCCAGCGGAACCCGTCGCGTATGGATCTTGAGAATGGCCAATCGGCCTCTCAGATCCGGCCGCGGCACAACGACGCGTCGATCGAATCGACCCGGTCGCAGCAGGGCCGGGTCAAGGACGTCGGGACGGTTGGTCGCCGCGATCAGGATCACGCCTTCGTTGCTCTCGAATCCATCCATCTCGACCAACAATTGATTCAGCGTCTGCTCTCGCTCATCGTGCCCGCCACCCATGCCGGCACCACGATGGCGTCCGACGGCGTCGATCTCATCGATGAAGATGATGCAGGGCGCTTGCTTCTTGCCCTGTTGAAAGAGGTCGCGCACCCGGGAGGCGCCCACGCCAACGAACATCTCGACGAAATCACTGCCTGAAATCGAGAAGAAGGGAACGCCTGCTTCGCCGGCGACCGCTCGCGCGAGAAGCGTCTTTCCAGTTCCCGGAGGTCCGACGAGTAACACGCCCTTTGGAATCCGTCCGCCGAGTCGTGTGAATTTCTTGGGCTCGCGGAGAAATTCGATGATCTCTTCGAGCTCGGTCTTCGATTCCTCGATTCCGGCGACATCCTTGAATGTGACGGAACCCTGGTTCTCGGTCAGCAGGCGCGCCTTCGACTTGCCAAAGCTCATGGCCTTGCCGCCGCCGCTCTGCATCTGGCGAATGAAGAAAATCCAGAGCCCGATAAAGAGCACCAGGGGGAACCACATGATCAGAATCTGGCGCCAGAAGCTGCCCTCGTCTCGGGGCTTCAACTCCGTTCGAATGCCGCGTTCCTTGAAGTCAGCCAGGAACTCGTTCGTGACAACGGTCGGCGCGGTGTAGGTCGTGAACTCTCGTTCGTCGGTGTAGCGCCCTTTGATATGGCCTTCTTCGATCGTGACGGACTCGACCTCGCCCATGGCGACGCTGTCCATGAATTCACTGAAGGGGATGTTGGGCGGTGCGACGTCGCTTTGCTTCAGGGTCGTAAAAAGCAGAAGCATGACGACGAGGATGACGACCCAAAGGGCAAGATTCTTGTAGAACTGCTGATTCACACGAAGCTCCGTATTCCAAATTCGCGGGCGCGATCCGGAGAAGCGAGCCTCCGCCGGAAAGACGTATTCTGTGCGCAAGCGGACGAAAGTCCAGTCGCCGGTAGAGATTGATGCTCTCGTGTTCCAGCGGGTTCACTTGCTCTTCGGCGGGTCTGGACTCGTTCCCGGGCAGCCATTGCTGCTGCCGCCCGCCAACCCCACGGATCACTCATCGCAGGGTTTCCGAGCTTTCGATCATCTGTTCGGGCAAACATTGCCGGAACCCGGAAAATCCGTTCAAACTCGCCCGTGTACCGTAGCATTTTCATGCCGATCGATCCCGTTTCAGACATTCTCCTCGAAGAGTTCGAAACAATCGTCGCGCCGCCGAACCAGGAACCCCCCGGGAAGCTCGAGTCGCTTGTCCCGCGGCGCCCCGCGACCCCGCCGTAGGAAGTCGAGCACTCGCTCGAGATGAACCCGGCTGACGTCACGACCAAGGCCAACCTCCCGAAGCGCACGCCGAACCAGCCGCCGCGCCAGGGCTTCTGGCAAGCTCTCCCAGCCGTCGAGGGCAAAGCGAATTCCGGACTCTCCAAATTCGATTCTCTCCTTGCCCGCTTCCTCGACCAGGCCCTCGATCCATTCGAGGTCCCGCCTTTGCGCTTCGGCCAAATCGCTCAAGGCCCTTAGAAGCTGCGGGTTGAAAGTCGCCGAAAGCTGCGGAATCCAATCCAGGCGAAGCCGATTGCGCGCGAAGCGCCGCTCCTGGTTGGAGGCATCCTCACGCCAGCGAACGCCCATTTCCATCGCCCAGGCTTCGATCGCTTCCGGAAAGACTCGAAGCAGCGGTTTCAGCCAGCGGCCGTCGGCGCTGCGAGGCGCCATCGCCGCCAAACCGTCGGGCCCGGTCCCCCGAAGCAAACGCAGCAGAACCGTCTCCGCCTGATCGCCGGCATGGTGAGCGGTCGCGATCCAATCACATTCGGCCTCAGCCGCCATCTGGGTCAAAGCCTGGCGTCGAAGATTCCGGGCCGCCTCCTCGAGGGTGGGCCTCTGGCGACTTGAAGGCCCGCGCAGCGCCGCCTCGGGATCGACCCGCCGAGCCAGGAATCTGAGACCCGCCTCCTCTGCAGCCCGCTGCGAATGCGCCTGATCCGCCTCGGAGTCGTCTCCTCTGAGCCCATGATTGATGTGCGCGACGACGCCCTCGACGCCGAGCTTCCTCTGACACCGCTTCAGAAGGTCGAGCAGCACCATGGAGTCACGCCCGCCCGAGACGGCGATCAACAATCGTCCGTCGCCAACGCCTAGCCGCTCGAGTTCATCCTGGAAGTCCCGGTCCAACATACCGAGAGGATACCCCGGCCTGAGCCATTGCAGGAAGCGCCTCGCAAGCTGACGCCGCCGGCTGGCCCGGGTACTCTCGGCGCCCGTCATGAAGCCCTCCACGCCCTCGAAATATTCGACCCCGAAGTCGCCTGAGAAGTCGCCTGAAACGCTGGCCGCGGGGGAGAATGATCGATCGAACGAGAGCTTGGCCGAGGGCTCGGCGGCCCGTCCGTCGATCGAACACAATTGCGCCAGCTGGATCACGCGCTGGGCCGACGCGCAGCCGCAAGCGCTGGCCTGGGTCGATGACCACCGACGTTGCGACTATGCCTGCGCCGAAGATCGCATCCGTCGTTTGTCTTCGTGGCTGGCGGCCCGTGGTGTCGGCGCAGGCGATCGCGTCGCGCTCTGGCTTGGCAATCGGGGCGCGATGCTCGAGGCGGTCTTCGCGACTGCGCGACTCGGAGCGATCGTGCTGCCGATCAATGCTCGCCTGACGGCCGCCGAGGTTTCCTTTCAACTGGGTGATGCAAAGCCCCGTGTGCTGCTCGTGGAACGCGTCTGGCGTGAGCGAGCAGAGGCCGCGGGACGGCTGATGAAGACCACCCAACCCATTGTGCTCGAAGTTGGAACGGGCGAAGCCGGGACAGGGCAAGACGCGGCATCCGATGCCTACGAGGAGGCGCTTGCGTCGCAGGATCGGGTGTTGCCCATCAAACCGGTGCGGCCCGACGACCCGATGATCCTGATGTACACGTCGGGCACGACGGGTAAACCGAAAGGCGCTTTGCTCCCGCATCGCAAGACGCTCTACAACAGCCTCAACGCGGAGGACTTCTTCGAAATCCAGTCTTCCGACCGCGTATTCGTCGTGGCGCCGCTGTTCCATTCGTTAGGTCTGCAGATTCTCGCGCTGCCCGCACTCTTCAAGGGCGCCGGCCTGGTTCTCCAAGAGGGCTTCTCGGCCCCGCGCGCCTGGGCCACGATCGAAGCGGAGTCGGTGACCTACTACGGCGGCGTCCCGACCATGCACCAACGCATGCTCGACGCACTCGGCGGCAATGACGCCCTGACGGCGCCCCCCGCCAGCCTTCGCTTCGCCTTTACTGCCGGGGCCGCGGCGGCACCCGAAATGCTCCATGCCTTTCATGCGTTAGGCCTTCTGGTCAAACAGGGCTACGGCCAGACCGAGACCTCGACCCTGACCTGCCTTGAAGCCGACCGCGCGCTGGCCAAGGCGGGCAGCGTGGGCCGACCCGTTCGCCATGTCGACCTGCGCCTGATCGATCCCGCGACGATCGATGGCGCCGTCGCTGGCTGGCGCGATGTCGCACCCGGCGTGGTGGGCGAAATCGTCGCCCGCGGTCCGATCACGATGCTCGGCTATTGGCAACGACCCGAAGCGACGGCGGAGACCCTTCGCGAGGGCTGGGTCCGAACTGGCGATCTAGCGACCCGGGACGAAGACTTCGACATTACCCTCGTCGGCCGATCCCGGGAGATGTACATCTCCGGGGGCGAAAACGTTTATCCAGCGGAGGTCGAAGCGACGCTCGTCTGTCATCCAGACATCGAAGAGGCCGCCGTCGTGGCCATTCCAGATCCGGAATGGGGCGAAGTCGGCCGAGCCCATATTGTTCTCGCTCCGGACAAGACGACGCTCCCGGCCCATCTCCGCGAATGGCTGGCGACTCGGCTCGCGCGCTACAAGCAACCACGAGAGATCATCATCGAAAGCGAATTGCCACGAACGGCCAGCGGAAAAGTCCAGAAACACCGACTCGGAAGCCTCACCTCGAAAGGAAACGACCCAGCATGAGCGCAGCCAACGACCCCACTTCCCTCTTTCGACTCGACGGCCAGGTGGCGTTGGTGACCGGCGGCAGCCGTGGACTCGGGAAGGAAATGGTCAAGGCCTTTGCCGCCGTCGGCGCGGACGTCGTGATCGCCAGCAGAAAGAAGGAAGCCTGCGATGTGCTCGCGTGTGAGGTCGAGGCGGAAACGGGTCAACGCGCATTGGCGGTTGGCTGTCACGTCGCGCACTGGGAAGAATGCGATGCCCTCGCCAAACAAGCGCTCGATCATTTCGGCCATGTCGACATACTCGTCAACAATGCCGGCATGTCGCCCCTCTATCCGAGCATCACGGAGGTCAGCGAAGAGCTCTACGACAAGGTGATGGGCGTCAACCTGAAGGGCGCCTTTCGCCTCACGGCACTGCTCGGTCAGGCCATGTTCGACGGAGACGGTGGATCGATCATCGGCGTGAGTAGTGTCGCCGCGGTGCAACCCTCCGCTGCCGAAATTCCCTACGGCGCAGCCAAGGCCGCCCTGCAAAACTTGACGAAGAGCTTTGCGCGAACCTTCGCACCAAAGGTCCGGGTGAACTGCCTCATGCCCGGCGCCTTCCTGACGGATATCAGCAAGGCCTGGCCAGAGGCGATGGTCGAGCAGCTGAACCGAATGATTCCGATGGGCCGCGGCGGCGCACCGGACGAAATCGTCGGCGCCGCCCTATACCTCGCGAGCGATGCGTCCCGCTATACGACGGGCACGATTCTCAAGGTCGACGGCGGCGCGGCCTACGGCCATGACTGAACGGTTGGCTCAGCTCGCACTCGTGCTGGCGACGACACTGGCGCTCGTCGCCGGCGGCTGTTCGCGGGACGAGGAGCGGAGCGACCGCGAATCAAACTCAAGCGCGCTCGACGCGGCCAACGAAGCCGCGACATCGCCCGAGGCGCGCCAAGCCTTCTTCGGCGACCTGCACATTCATTCGAGTTGGTCCCTCGACGCCTACGACGCCGGCGTCCGTGTCGGCCCCGAACAGGCTTACCGCTATGCGCGAGGCGAGTCCATCCCCCACATCGGTGGCAAGAAGATTCAACTCGTGGGTCCGCCACTGGATTTCATGGCGCTCACGGATCACGCCGAATACCTCGGTGTCATCCAAGCCACGACAAGCCTGCAGCATCCGCTCCATGCCCTGCCCTTGATGCAGGATTGGTTTCGCCAGAACGGAGACTCCTCCGTAGTCGCCTGGAAGAAGATCAGGGGGTCCTTCGCTCGGCGCCAGGCACTCCCCGCCCTCGCGACCGACGCCGTCGTGATGCCCGCCTGGCAAGAAATCATCGACCTGGCCAACCAATACAACCAACCCGGCGTCTTTAGCGCCTTCGTCGGTTACGAATACAGCTCCAACCCCAAATCCCAGAACCTCCATCGCAACGTGCTCTTTCGAGGCGCCAACGTCCCCGCGCGCCCCTTCTCGGCGATGGACTCACAGAATCCCGAGGATCTCTGGAAGTGGATGGACAGCGTACGGGCACGAGGCGGCGACGACCTGCTCGCGATCCCGCATAACTCGAATGGCAGCAACGGCCTGATGTTCGCACGCACCAAGCGGGACGGAAGCCCGATCGACCTGCCATGGGCCGAACAGCGTGCGCGGAACGAACCCATCGTCGAAGTGATGCAGATCAAGGGGCAGTCTGAAACCCTGCCGATCCTTTCACCCGATGACGACTGGGCTGCCTTCGAAATGGCGCCGTGGCGAACCCTCAACCCGTCACTCGCGAGTCGTCCGAAGGGAAGCTATGTCCGCGACGCGCTCAAGACGGGCTTGCTGCTTCGCGAGCAGGTCGGCGCGAATCCCTTTGAACTCGGCATGATCGGATCAACGGACGGACATAACGCCTCCAGTCCTTTCGAAGAAGCGAACTACACTGGGAAGATCGGCGTCGGCGATTCGACCGCCGCACGCAGACTCGCCTGGGAGGTCTCGAGCGATCCTTCGATCGCAGCCCGACCCAGAATCTCGATCTACTGGAGCGCGGCTGGCTTGGCGGGAATCTGGGCCGATGCCAATACCCGAGGCGATGTATTCGACGCCCTCCGGCGACGGGAGGCCTTTTCGACCTCGGGACCGCGAATCCGGGTCCGGTTCTTTGCGGGATGGAATTTTCGCAAGAACGATCTGGACGATGAAATCGCGACGACTGGCTATCGCGACGGCGTACCGATGGGGGGAACGCTTCCTGTTATGCCGGGAGAACCCGATGATCGGGACCAACGCGCGCCCACATTCTTGATCGCCGCACTCAAGGACCCCATCGAGGCCGAACTCGAACGTGTTCAAATCATCAAGGGATGGACCGATGGCGATGTCGCACACGAAAGGGTTTTTGACGTGGCCTGTGCCGATGGCCTGGCGCCCGACCCCACGAGCCATCGCTGCCCCAATCGCGCGGCCGCCCCCGACTTGAGCAGCTGCGCTCCGAACTCGGCGGCTGGAGCGAAAACGCTGCGAGCCTGGTGGCGCGATCCGGAGTTCGACCCCGCAGAGCGCGCCTTCTACTACGTCCGTGTCTTGCAGATCCCGACTTGTCGTTGGAGCACCTGGGACGCGATTCGCCTGGGCGTGCGACCCCACCCGCTCGTTCCGGCTACGATCCAAGAGCGCGCGATCACTTCACCCGTCTGGTACGAACCGAAAACCTGACTTCGGTCTTCGACTAAAAGCTCATGATCTACTGGAGGTTTCCATGTCAGTCAGACCCCTGGACGGCGTCCGCGTCGTCGACCTCACCCATGTCCTGGCCGGGCCCTATTGCGCCTATCAGCTCGCCCTGCTCGGTGCCGACGTGATCAAGATCGAATCCCCGACCGGCGACATGGTTCGCATGTGGGGCGGGACTCGCGAGCAGGCGGCCATGGGTCTTGGCGAAGGTTTCGTTTCACAGAACGCGGGCAAGCGAAGCTTATGTCTCGACATCAAAGAACCGGAAGGCCGCGACATCGTGCTCGACCTCTGCGAGGGAGCCGACATCTTCATCGAGAACTACCGACCCGGTGCGATCGCGAAATACGGATTGAGCTTCGAGGACATCAAAGCGCGAAGCCCCAAGGTCGTCTACGCGTCGATCACGGCCTTCGGACAAAACGGTCCGCTAGGCCACCGGCCCGGATTCGATGACGTCGTCCAGGCGACCTCCGGCTTCATGTCCATCAATGTGCGAGAGGACGGCCCCCTGCGAACCGGCGGGCCGGTGCTTGATTATGCGACCGGCATGCAAGCGGCCTCGTCGATTCTCGCGGCTTTGATGCTGCGAGATCGGACCGGCGAAGCACAGCGCATCGACATCGCCATGCAGGACGTGACCATGTTGTTGATGAACTACAAGACGGCGACTGCGTCACAGACGGGAGAGTCTCCGGAGCCGAGCGGCGACCTCGAAGGCCCCATGCTGGGGCGCTTCCGGGCCAAAGAAGGTCATGTGATGTTGGCCGGATACCTTCCGAAACACTGCCACGCGATCGCCAGGGCGCTCGGGCTCGAAAAACTCGAAACGATCACGTTCAAGGATCTCTTCAAGCGCGGAAGCGAAATCCAAGAGGCCGTGGCCAACCGACTACTGGACAAGACTGCCACGGAATGGGACGCGATCTTCGATCAGCTTGGTGTCGTGGCCGGCGGCGTGCGCGAAATCGCCGAGGTCTTCGAGACGGGCCAGCCCCAGGCCCGCGAACTCACTACGCCGCTGCAAACGGCGGCGGGCGAGATTCATGTCACCGGGATCGGCTATCGCATCAACGATCAGACCTGGGGACCCAGAGCGAGTGTGCCCCGGCTTGGAGAGCACAGTCGCGACATCTTGCGGTCGCTGGGCTGGGCCGAGGAGCGCATTGACGAGGCGATCGTGCGAGGCTTCGTCAAGGAGAGTGGTGCGAGTTGAAACGGGTAGCGGTGAGTGGACTTGAACCGATCACCATTCGACGTAGGCGATTGGAATAGCAAAGCGAAAGTTCCGCGGGAGCTGCACAACCCGGGGTCACTACGAGCCTTGGTTTGTCATCGAGCAAATTCCGACGCCGCTCCTCACGTTGGCAAGAGAAACCGAACCAGAAGAAAATCAATGAGTTGCGCGTCAGCCGCCGAAGAAAAGCGGCAACAAGCGACGATGCGATGAAATGGCGACGGCGGACGACAGCCCAATCGCACCCAGTCGCCGTGGAGCTGCGCGGAAGCCTACTCGCTCCATGCGTTAAGGAAGCCTCGGGACTACGAGCGAAGCCTCCAATAGCTCGCGAAACCCAGAAACACTGACAGAGCTGCAACGCCTAACGAACCTAAAGATGGCACTGGCGAGGGAAGGATGAGGCTAAAGATGTAGGCCGACCCGGCATCGACATTCCCGGCTTCGTCGTCACGGACGGCCCCAGCCACGACCGTGTCGCCAGAGACGGAAACCGAGTGGCCGAAGAAGTCGCTCGCAGCCGCGTC
>CAZMFM010000015.1:33430-59582 GCA_964565565.1 uncultured Spirochaetaceae bacterium
CGAGGCCGTGAGCTTCGTCTCTACCCAAGTGGCGCCATCGAAGCGGAACACATAGGCCGATCCCGAGTCCATTCCGGCGTCGTCATCCCAGACGGCCCCGACCACGACTGTGTCGCCAGAGGCGGAAACCGAGTAGCCGAACAAGTCGCCTGCAGCCGCGTCCGAGGCCGTGAGCTTCGTCTCTACCCAAGTGGCGCCATCGAAGCGGAACACATAGACCGATCCCGAGTCCATCCCGGCATCATCATTCCCGTAGGCCCCAACCACGACTATGTCGCCAGAGGCGGAAACCGACGTGCCGAACAAGTCGCCCGCAGCCGCGTCGGAGGCCGTGAGCTTCGTCTCTACCCAAGTGGCGCCATCAAAGCGGAACACGTAGACCGATCCCGAGATAAACCCGGCATCGCCATTCTCGTTGGCGCCGACCACGACTGTGTCGCCAGAGACCGAAACCGACGCGCCGAACAAGTCGCCTGCAGCCGCGTCGGAGGCCGTGAGCTTCGTCTCTACCCAAGTGGTGCCATCGAAGAGGAAAACATAGGCCGATCCAGAGTCCGCACCGGCGTCGTCATCCGCGATTGCCCCAACCACGACTGTGTCGCCGGAGACGGAAACCGAGAAGCCGAACAAGTCGCTCGCAGCTGCGTCGAAGGCTGTAAGTTTCACATCCTCTGTGATTGCGATCCCAATCGACGGAACGAGGAAGAGAAAAATCAATCCGATCAACAGATTCGAACGACACAAACACAGACGCGACCACATCAGTTTCTCCTCCACCCCACTCCAATTTTAGTTCTCCCGCCGAAAGACCGCCGCCTGGATCCGAAAACTATCACGCAGGCGAGAGACGTCTAAGAATGCTCGCTCTTGGCTAGTCGCGCCAATGCTTCGGTTCAGCGGTTACGCGCAAGCGCCGTCTTCTAGTGCGACAGCGAGCACCATTGTCATGCCCAGAATAACCTGACTCATTCAAAATCTTTGAATTTGGCCGAGACCATCTCTAGAAGAGCAGAGTTCGCCATGAAGTAACAACTGAAAGGTGTGTGAAGTCCTGATTGTCTCTCGTTGCGGGTTCTCAGCAAATCGGCCGCCAACGGCTGACACAAATACCCATCGCAAGCATCACGATGCGTCTCCGGCTCAACCATTCGAGGAATTTGGGCTGCGACTGAAAGCATCCAGGTGCGGGATGAAAGTGGTAGCGGTGAGTGGACTTGAACCACCGACCTACGGCTTATGAAGCCGTCGCTCTAACCGACTGAGCTACACCGCCCCAATTCAAAAAGCTGGCTCGAAGATGGGCCTTCGACGAGCCGAGCAGGCCCTGGCTTCGCCGGGTCTGCTCGAAAGGGAGGCGCAGCTTAGCGCAGGTCTTCGCCGCCCTCATCGTCCGCCGATTCGAGCAATTCGGTCAAGGCCGCTTCGAGGGCTTCGATCCGGAGGATCAAGTCTTCGGTGCCAGGATCGACCACCCCAGAGTCGGACGACGCGTCTGCCGCGGGGGCCGCAGGGGCAATATTCTCGCCTTTGGCGAAGCGGCTGACCTTGCCGGCGAGTTCGTCGAGGTCGGGGATGATTTCGCCGATGCTGCCCGAGTGGACGAAGATCTCACGCAGCGGTGCGCGCGACTTGCTCTCGTCGGTCGGGGTGCATTGGACATCGAGGCTGGCACCCTGGCCAAAGCGCGTGAAGGAGCCGTAGAGGACGAAGTCCGCGCCGGCCTTCCGTCCGAGTTCGAGGGCACGGTCGAGTTTTGTCGTCCCGCGTTCGGGATCGCCTGGGCGAATGACTTCGAGGCCGCCGATTCGGGAGAAACGTGCGTTCAACATGTCAGCGAGTCCGTTGCGCAGGTACTCGGGGTCTTCGGAGCTATGGACGACGATCGGCAGGAGCAGGATCTTTGGGTTGCCCTCGGCCTGCGCGGTCGCAGGGGCGAGCGCGAATCCGAATCCGGCGCTGACGATGGCGGCGGCGATGACCATGATGGCAACGGCGAAAGGCCGAGCCCTCATGGCGATCTTTCCTCGACGAATTTGATTGCTGAGCATCCCTGGATCCCTTCGCCCGCCTGGAACGGAGGGAGGCGGAATCTTCTGGGATCCGCGCGTGAGCGTCAAGCGTGCCGGGGATCGGCCTCGGTCTCGACCTCGCTGTTGGCATCGCTTGTCGGGCTGTCAAAGGGCAGGCAGACATGAAAAGTCGCGCCCTCTCCCATTCGGCTCTCGACCTCGATCGATCCCCCGTGATCGGCAATGATCTGATGAGAGATCATCAATCCCAGGCCGGTTCCCTTGTCCGGATCCTTCGTCGTAAAGAAGGGATCGAAGATTCGCTCGAGATTCTCTTCCGAGATGCCCTCTCCCGAGTCCTGGAAGCGGATGCGAAGCCCCGTCGGCGCCTCGACGGGCCCGTCCGTGTCGACGGCAATCTCGATCGACCCGCCCTCGCGGCTGGCTTGAATCGCATTCAGCGTGAGATTCAGCACGACCTGATGGATCTGATCTCGCGCCACCGAGATCTCGGGAAGCGAGTCTGCGACCGTCAACTGGACGGCAACACCGGCTCGCTCCGTCTCCCTATGCAAAAGACGCACGACCTGGCGAGCGACTTCGCCCAGATCAACACCCTCCCGCGTCAAGGTACGCGACGAACCCCCGCGGCCGAGCCGGCTCATCGTTTCGACCAGGCCACGAATCCGTTCGAGCTCTCCGCAAGCCAGCTCGTGGTATTCGCCCCAGAAACTGGGATCGTCCGTATCGCGTTTCTCCGGTGCCAGCGTCAGGAAGGTGTTCAACGAAACGAGCGGATTGTTGATTTCATGAGCGAGGCCAGCGGCCAAGGTGCCCAACGTGCCGAGCCGATCCACGCGACGAGCGGCGGCCCGCGAGCGGCGTAGGTCGTCGACCAGCTGTGCGTTCTCGATGGCGATGACGGCCTGCATGGCGAGGCCCTCGACGAGCATACGTCCGTCGATGCCCAGTCGCTGACCGCCGCGACGATTGTCGACCGCCAGGGCGCCGACGACTCGCTCCTTGCCGGCAAGCGGGACGACGAAGATCTCCTCTGCCGAGACTTCGGTCAGCCAGCTGCGAATCGGCGCTTCGAGTTCCGAGGCTTCGTCGCCGACTAACATCTGCGAGTCGCCCTTATAGAGCTGATCGAGAAAGATAGGTGCCGAGCTTGGACCGATTTCGATATCCCTCAGGTGGCTCGCGACATCGTCCGCGGGCTCCGAGGCCTTGAAACGAAGCGTTTCGGAGTCGCCGTCGCGAAGCAGAAGCGAGCAACCATCGAAGTCGAGTTCGTCGCGCAAAGCGGTGAGCAAGGTGTCATAGAGCCGGTCGCGATCAAGCTCCCGATGGATCGTGCGCGAGAGTCGATTCAACACCATCAGCTCTTCGAGGAGCGTCGCGCGCTCGGCTTCGAGGGCATAGGACTCGATGGCTCGCTGGATCGTGAGCCGCATATCCTCGGGCTCCCAGGGCTTTGCGATGTAGCGATAGATGTTGCCGTCGTTGATGGCGTCGCCGAGGATCTTCGCGTCGCCGTACGCAGTCACCAGGATGCGCAATGCTCGGGAATCGAGTTCACGTGCTCGCCGCAGGAATTCGACGCCTTCGATTCCCGGCATCTTCTGATCCGACAACACCACGGCGACGGGATGTTGCGAGAGCAATTCGAGGCCCTCGCGCGCGCTTTCCGCGGTCAAGATGGTGAAGTCCCGCTTGAAGCTCAATTCAAAGACACGCAGATTGTCTTTTTCGTCGTCGACATAGAGCACCGGATACTCACGATGGTCGAGCAATCGAGTTGGCTTCGGTCGCATCCGTGCCTCTGCGCAGATTCGGGGGACAAGTGTCTCGTTGGATCACGCAAATGATCCGCAGAGTTGGCTCGTTGTACGGTTCGGCGAAAGCTAGGGCCGAATTGAGCCAAAGATGGCACTGGGCCTTGGATCAGGCGATTGGGCGGCAAGCAACCGGCAAGTGATGAGCAACCGGGCCTTACAAGCGCACGCAAAAATTCCGAACACAGCAGAAATCAGCGAATGTCAAGAATCCGCGAGATCAGTCGACCTTGATCTTCCGGGCTTCGACGCCGGCCTCCGCAAGCAGGTCGAGCGCCACCTTTCCCAGTGGATATTCGCTCTGATAGACCACCTCGACCAGGCCCGAATTGATGATCATCTTCGTGCAGCCAAGACAGGGTGAGAAGGTCGTATAGATCGTGGCGCCCTTCAGCGAGACGCCGTGATAGGCGGCCTGGATCATTGCGTTCTCTTCGCCGTGAGAGCAAAGGCACTCGTCGAGCCGCGTGCCGCCTGGTGCCAGATCATTGCAGCGCGGACAACCGCCCTCGTTGCAATTGGTCGTGCCGCGTGGTGTGCCGTTGTAGCCAGTCGAGATGATTCGACGATCGATCGTGACGACGGCAGCGACTTTTCGTTTGACGCAATTGCTTCGGGAGGCCACGACGCGTGCGATGCCCATGAAATAGTCATCCCAGCCGGGGCGCGAAAAGGCCAGGTTCTTTCTCACCCAGCCCTGAATCTGCTCTTGAAAATCCTCGAGGGTCGAGTCATTGGCCATCGTAAAGGTCGCCTGCGCCTGGACGGCATCAAGCTGCTGGGCATTGGGGTCGTCACTGCCCCGCTCCCGGGCTTCGAGGGCTTCGAGTTCCGCAATCGTCCTCGGATCGCCGTTGCGGCCCCGGGCCTGCATGCGTTCGAAGCGTGTCTCGAGCTTCGCATCGATCCAGACCAGATGAAAAGCCTGGTCGCAGTTGCGCAGGATCTCGACCTCGACCGGATGGCGAATCGAATCGATCGCGTAGTTGCGATCGGGTTGGAATTCTTTCACCAATCGCTGCGCCAGAGCGCCGGGACCGGATTGACGGCGCATTTCCTGACCGACTTCGATCATCCGCTCCCTCGTCTCTTCGAGACCCCGTGCGGCCAATTCGTTTCGGATCGCATCCGAAAGCGAAAGCACCGTAAAACTTCGCGCTTCGAGGAAGTCAACGAATTCCCCCTTGCCCGCCCCATTTCGACCCGCGACTCCGATAATCATGCGGCGATGGTCCCCGATCATCGGGGGCCGGGTCAAGTGGGCGGCCGCCGTAACACGAACGCGTAGCCTTCGCAGCCGTCATGGTGAACCCGTGACATTGCCCTTCAGAGTGCGATCTGCCAGCCTGCCGCCATGCGGGTCTTTGTTACGGGAGCCAGTGGATTCGTCGGCCGAAGACTCATGCAACGTCTTCGCGAGGCCGGCCATGATGCGCATGGCGCAGACCGGGACGTCGATGTCACGGAGTCCGCGGCCATCGAGGCGGCACTCGCACGTCATGCCCCGGACGCGATCATCCACCTCGCCGCCATGAGTAGTGTGGCCCAATCCTTTCGCGAACCCGAACTCTGCTATCGGCTCAATTTCATCGGAACCCGGAACCTGCTGGCCGGGGTCGCGCGTCGCTGCCCCGAAGCCCGCGTGCTGCTGATCGGATCCGCTGACCAGTATTCGCCAACGGCCGCAGCCGGCGAGCCGATCGACGAGTCCCAACCTCTTCGGCCGCGATCGCCTTATGCGCGAACCAAGGCGGCCGCCGAACTGCTTGGCCAATTTGCGGCCCAGGGCGGAATGGACGTAGTCCGACTACGCGCCTTCAACCACACCGGTGCGGGTCAACCGGATGCTTTCGTGGTCTCGAGCTTCGCACGTCAGATTGCGCGAATTCGCCTGGGCCTTCAGGAGCCGATCATGCGCGTCGGCAATCTCGCCTCGGTCCGTGATTTCCTTCATGTCGACGATGTCTTGCGCGCTTATCTCGCTCTGCTCGACCGTCGGGTTCCCGCGGAGACCTACAATCTTGCCAGCGGGCGATCGACCTCGATCCAGGAAATTCTCGATTGGCTGATCGCGCGTGCCCGGGTGGATCCTCGAATCGAACGCGACCCCGATCGATGGCGCGAGACCGATTGGCTCGTCGGTGACGCATCGCGCCTTCGCGAAGCGACGGGCTGGCAACCCGAGATCGAACTCGAATCAATCCTCGAAGAGCTCTACCAGGATTGGTTGGCCAAGGAAGAGACCTGAACGCGCGGCCCCCCGTCGACGGTCGGCTAACGCGCGTAGGTCAGACAAAGTCCAATCCAAAGCCCGGTCGCGTCCTGCAGGCTCCGGCGCCCCAGCTCGATCAATCCCTCTCGCGCAAAGCGATCCTTCACTTCGGCCACGTCCTCTTCGAGGAGCCCCGCCAGGACCAATCGTCCGTCGCGACGCGTGAAGCGCGCAATCTCCGTCGCGATCGGCAGCATCTCCTGCTTCAAGAGGTTGGCCAGAACGAGAGGAAACGGCCGTTCGGAACTTTGCAGCGCTGTGATCGGTCCGGTCAAGAAATGGGCTTGCGCTGACAAGCGATTGCGAATCGCGGCCTCTTGCGCAGCGACCGTCGCCACTGGATCGAGATCGAATCCGACAGCTCGCCGCGCGCCGAGTACAAGCGCCGCCAAGGCCAGAACGCCGCTGCCCGTCCCGACGTCGAGGACGCGATCAATGTCGACGGGAGCGGATCCGGAGGTGTCCTGCGACGCGGATGGGTCGAGCAGCGCGTCGATCCATTCGAGGCAAAGGCGCGTCGAAGCGTGGCCTCCGATCCCGAAGGCCTGACCCGGATCGATCACGACTTCTCTCTGGCCGGGCGCCAGATCGACCTCGACAAAGGGGGGCCGAATCAGGAGCCGCGGCGAGATCGAGATCGCGTCGAGTCCGACCTTCCACGCCTCACTCCAATCCACCTCGGGCATCGCCTCGACGGGACCGACTTCAGTCTCCGTCGCGGACGCCGCCTGGACCTGTTCATGGGTCGTCTCGATGCGATCCACGCCGGCGTAGATCCAAGCGCGAAAATCGTCTCCCTCTTCGAATTCCTCGGCACCCTCGGCGCCGGCTTCGAAGGCTTCCGCCAAAAGACATTCCCGTTCGATGGGATCCCTCGACGTGACCTGGAATCGCCGATACTCATCTGCCATGTCGCGATTTCTTCCCCTGGCCATGATCTTCTTCGTACTCGATCAAAGCGGTTGTTATTACAGCCATCTCGCCTCGGGCCAGATGAAGCTCGTCTGGCGGCGACAAGCGATCGACGAAGCCGTCGTCGACACGACGCACTCCGATCGGGTACGCGGGCTGCTCCAGCTCGTTGAACCAGTCCGTGACTTCGCCAGGGACCTCGGATTGCACGTCGATGATCAATACACCAGTTTCGTCGATTGGCCCGGCGATCGGATCGTGACCACGATCGTTCGCACTCGACCGGGATCCCTCGAAGCCGTCCCGCATTGGTTCCCGATCGTCGGAGAACTGCCCTACAAGGGCTATTTCGATCGCAACCGAGCGGAAGCCGAAGCGACACGATTGCGGGACGAAGAGGGCTACGACGTCTGTGTCAGCGCGATCACTGCCTACTCCACGCTCGGTTGGTTCGCCGACCCCGTGACGACCCCGATGCTCGAGCGAGGCCCGGCCAACCTGGTCGAAACCCTCTTTCACGAACTCGTCCATGCGACGGCCTTCCTTTCGGACGAGGCCGACTTCAACGAAAGCGCGGCCCAATTCATCGGCCAACAAGCGGCGATTCGGTTCTTCGAGCAAGGCTTCGAACACCCCCCTGTCGCCCTCCCCGACCTCGAGCGCGTGCGCGATGCGATCGCCGATCGTCAAGCCATCAGCCGAACCATCCTGGACTTCCGAGACCGGCTGATCGAAATTCAGGAAGACCCCGATCGCCTGGAACGGCGGGGCGCGATCGAAGCGGCCACGCGCAGCCAACTCGCGATGCTTCGCTTGCGTGTCTTCGATGCGCAAACGGTCGCCGCCGACGCGCGACTCTCGGACGCCTGCCTGGCCCTGCGCGGAACCTATGTCGAGGCGATGCCCCGTCATGCTGAGGTGCTCGCGGCGCTCGACGGCAATCTCGAAGCCATGATCGAGCGTCTGTCGGAATGGGCCGAATCCGATCGCTCAGCCGAATCCTTCTTCGACGTGGACGGACAGAATCGCTCGCAAGACCAACTCTAGAATTCACTTCAAGGGTGCTGCCGCGCTCAGTGGCCGATCAGATCGACCACCCCCTCCTGGACCAGTCCGCGAAAAATCTCGGCACAGGCCTCGGTATCGACCAGGGCATCGTGGGCCCCCTCGATTTCCTTGCCCGTATAGTGTCGGTAGGCCTCAGCCAGGGTCGGCCATTTGTAGCCGTATTTGCCGGGGAGCTTGAGGATGTCCGTCGAATATTCCTTGGTGCAGACCATCTGACGGCCGTCCAAACGATGGGGCTTGCTGCCGAGGCGATGCAGCGCCGTCTTCATGATCGAGATATCAAATGCCAGGTTGTGGGCGACGATGATGTCGGCTTGCAGACACGCCTGGTTGAAGAGCGAACAAGCGACCATGGGAACGATTCCATAGCGCGCGCAATCGGCTTCACTGATTCCGTGCGCCGCGTGTGCACCGGGATCGATTCGCACCCCCTCGTTCAACTGCACCAGAACCGAGTGCCGTGCGCGCGGCTTCCAATCGTCGGTCTCGATCATCAACATGCCGAGCTGAATCAGATCCGGTTGGCTCGCGTCCTCCGGCGGCTTGCGGAATACAACCATCCCGGTTGTTTCCGTATCAAAGATGAGTGCCTTCATGCGTCCCCCTCGATCTCGCGGCCGCCATCGGCCGGACTGTGATGGTCACAGTCCCAGTCGGTGGTAGCACACGGGCCGGTGGGACTCAGCCGGCCACGGGGTCCGTGTCGAGGTGGTCGGTCGACACGGCAGGACGGCGAGAACGCTCGACGATCGAAAGCATCGCCGGAGCGACCAGGATATCCGCCAGAAACGCGACCAATGCGGCGAAGGAAGAGAGCAAGCCGAAGATCCGGAAATTGCTCATATCACTCAGAGCGAAAACAGAGAAGCCCGCGGCGAGAACGAGTGAGGTGAAGAGCAAAGCGGAGCCCGTCGTTCGCATCGTATCGCGAACAGCCGCTTCGATATCCCCAGACTCCTCGAAGTAGCGGTGGAATTTATGCATGAAGTGGATCGTGTCGTCGACGGCAATTCCGATCACCATCGCTCCGACCATCATCGTCGTCGAATCGAGTGCGATGTCGAGCCAACCCATCAGGCCTAGCACCGCCAACACCGGGATGAGATTGGGCACCATACTGACGAAGCCGCGTCGCAAACTGCCGAGCAGAAGCATCATCAAAGGCGTAATCACGATCAACGCGAAGGCATAGGAGCGAAGTAGACTTCGGATCATCGACTCGAAGATCTCCGAGAGCAGCATCATCAGGCCGGTCACCTCAAAGGTCGCGCCATCACCCAGGCGTTCGGCCAACACCGTCTTGACCCGTGCGATGAAGGGCGGGAAGAGGAGTGCATCGACATTGGGTACGCGGACGCTGATTCGCGCTATGCGAAATTCGCTATCGACTAGATCCTCGGTGTCGTCGCTGCCACTGTTTTCGAAGAGCAGCAATTCCTGGGCGATCGCAGCACGTGTCTCGGGAATCCGATTCATCTCGGGTCGGTTCTCGTTCAGCGCCTGGTGCGTCTCCTTGACGATATCCACAATCGAAAACGTCTTGCGAACGACGATTGGCTCGACTGCGACATTCTGGATATCCCAGCTCACGCGCTCGATGGCCTTCATCATCTCGGGCTCGTAGAGGCCGCCCACTTCACCCGTGTCCACGACGACTTCCAAGGAAATCGAACCGCCGAGTCCTTCGTCGATCGCCTTGAAATCCACGACCAAGGGATCGGTTTCGGGGAACCAACCCAGCCCGTCGTGACTGAAGCGAATCTGAAGGGCGCCGAGCACTCCGATCACGATCAGCAAGAAAGTTGGAAACAGGATTCTCCACGGTGACCGCGCAGCAAAGGTTCCCGCCGCGACTAGCGCGCCCTCCATCGGAAATACGCCGGTTGCAATCCTGCCCGTCTTTGGGACCGGCATCGGGAAGATGGCCACCAAGGCCGGAAGCAGAACCATCGTATAGACGAAGGCCACCATCACTCCGATCGGAGCCAGCAGACCGAGGTCCGCGATCGAGGCCATCTCGGCCGTCAGGAAAGACGCCATGCCGACGGCCGTCGTCACACTGGTCATCAGAACAGCGAATCCAGAATGCCCGAGTGCCAGCGCGACCGAATCTTCCTCGTTCTTTCCCTCCATCCGCAATCGATAGACGATCGCCAGGATATGGACGGCATCGCAGATGCCCACGGTCAGGAGGAAGACCGGCAGGATTTGAACCGCCGCCGAGCCCGGAATGCCGAGCGCGATCATCAGTCCGAGTGTCGCCATGAGCGAAAGCACAACGATCATGACCGGCAACAACACGCCGCCGACCCGGCGAAAGAGCAAGGCCAGGATCAAACACATCACGCCCAGCGCGGCTGGCATCAACACGCCCAGATCGCTCGCCAGGGTACTGTTCATGCGATACGTCATCACCAACGCGCCCGCGAGGTGAAGTCCAAAATCAGGTGCCTCGAAACGCTCGATCAAGCGGTTCAAACCCTCGATGACCGCTTCGCCCTCTTTGTCCGTCAAATACACGGGACCGGAGGAAGCAGCGCTCTCGACGCCGTCGTCGAAGCCAGCGAACGAATCGTCCGAACCTTCGACATCCGAATAGGTCGCCGGAGTGATGACGATCGCCGTCATTTTCGTGTCGGCGGAAATCAGCGAATCGACATAGAGCGGATTCGCCAGGACGATCTCTCGAAGGGCTTCCAGATCCGCGCTGGTTTCCGGCCACTTCTCGAGAAGTTCCCCGACGATCAGTCGACTTGCTTCGCCCCGGGTCGTCCGGGCATTCAACAAACTCTCGACTTCGACGATATGCGGCACGTCGGACTCGATCGCTTCGTGCAGGGCTTTCAATCGTGCAAGGCCGTCGAGACTAAAGAGATCGGGCGTCTCGATCGCCAATACGATGCTGTCGTCTCGTCCGAATTGCTCCCTGAAGGCGTTGTAGACAACGACTGCGGGATCATCGGGGAGGAGAAACGATTCCGTCGAATTGTCGACGGTCAAACCGGGCAGGAAGCTCAGCAACCAACCCGTCAGCAGAAGACAACCAGAGAGCGCGCTCCAGCGCCTCCGATAGATGAAATGGCCCCAATCCTCGAAGCCGATCTCGATTCGCTTGCGCCAACCGGTGCCCTGCTCATCCTCGCGTGGCATCGCTTCCTGCCTCTCGTCGGAACGCGTCGGGGGGAAGCGCAGTTCGGGGTTCGGAGTCCGGCCGAGAACTAATTCGGACTGATGTCCCAAAGCGACTCGCCGACGATAGTCTTTCGGCCAAACGACGCAATTTATCCAGAGGACTGTTTCCGCCCCAGCCGGAACGCAACGATCGGTGGCATCGGGCTCTACGGCCTGCCGGTCCTGAGTCCACTTCCCCTTTGAGTTCCGCGAATTCTAGGGTTTACTGCTACGCGAGCCGTCGGGGGGAAAGCCTCCCCCTCAATTCAGACCGGAAATTCTCCGAACAAGACAATCAAGTCGAATTGGCTTAACAACGGACAGCAGCGAAATGGGGAGAGACCAGATGTTCGGCCAGGCGCACACGTGGGTCGCGCGAATCGCACTCGGGATGTTTTTGTTGGCTGCCAGTGGTCCCTTTCAACCGGGACGGGCGGATGATCCGAAAGCGCGCGAGATCATGCAAAAGGTCGATGATCGGGATGAGGGGGACGATGTCACTTCGAACCTCGAGATGATCTTGATCGACAAACGTGGGCACAAGCGGATTCGCGAACTGCGCTCGCTCCGTAAGGACAAGGGAGAGGACGCCTACTCGCTGCTTTTCTTCCTGAGTCCGGCGGACGTCCGGGACACCGGCTTCATGACCTATGACTATGACGATCCGGAGCGAGACGACGACCAGTGGCTCTATCTGCCCGCACTCAAGAAGACCAAGCGAATCGCCTCGAGCGGCAAGAGCGGCGCCTTCATGGGGTCCGACCTTTCCTATGCGGACATGACGGATCGGCCGCTCGAATACTATGACTACAAGCTCCTGCAAGAAAGCACGATCGGCGAGCACGCAGTCTGGGTCATCGAAGGCGTGCCCAACACCGAAGAAGAGATCAAGGAAACCGGGTATACGCGTGTGGTTCACTTCATCCGTCAGGACAACTACGTCCAGATTCGCGCCAAGATCTGGCTAAAGAAGGGCAAGCGGAACAAATACATGGAAGTGAAGGAACTCAAGCAGATCGACGGCATCTGGATGGTCACGCTGATGACGATGACGACGAAAAAAGGCAGCAAGACTGAACACAAGACGATCCTTCGGACGTCGAATATCAAATTCGACCAGCCTCTCGGGTTCGACACCTTTACTGTTCGCGGACTCGAAGCTGGGCCTTGATCGACGTGTTGCGAGGGCGTTTGCGCGCGGAGAGCCGGGCGGGCTTGGCTCTGTGGACCGCTTTGCTGATTCCTTTGGCACTCTTGTCACTCCTCTTGGCCGTCGGCATGGCCTCTGCGGCGGATTCGAGCGATGAAGAACTCGACGATCTAATCGGTGGCTTCGACGACGATCCGACCTTCGATGACTTCGACAACAGCGACGGCAGCGAGGAGGTCGAAGGGCGCGACGCGTCTGATCACATCGGGCCTGCCTGGTACGAGGGAATGCCCGTCGTCGGCTGGCTTGCCGAACGCAGCGACCTGAGCGGATCGATCAGCCTGGGTTCCGTTTTTAGCTACCTCGATCACAGCGTGCCCCACGGCGACGAGCTCGGCCGATCCACGGCCTACGGCAACCTCACACGACTCGACCTAGATGGCTTTCTTCAACTCGATGTTGATCTCCCCGGGAACTGGCGGCTTCGCGCGGAGGCACTCGGCTGGTACGACTTTGCCTACCGCATCAGGGGTCGCAATAATTACGGGGGAGCCGTCCTCGATGTCTACGAATGGCAAGTCGATACCGGAGAGCTCTACGTGGCCGGACCGCTGCACCAAAACGTCGACCTCCTGGTCGGTCGCAAGATCGTCAATTGGGGACGCTCCGACACGTTTCGCATCGTCGACGTGATCAACCCCCTCGACAACAAGGAGCCTGGACTCGTCGACATCGAGGATCTACGCCGACCGAAGACGATGATCAAGCTCGACGCGAACTTCCATCAGTTTAGCGCGCAGCTGCTCGTCATCCCCGAGAATCGATACGACCGAAACCCGCCACCCGGCAGTGATTTCTATCCGAATCTCAGCAATCTCCCAGCCCCGATCCAGGCGGCGGTACGCAGCGCACCGATCGACGACCGTCGAGACTTCTCGAGCTTACCGGGGTTCGCCGCGAAGGTGGACGGCCGTTTCAGCGTCTGGGATTTTTCGATCTATGGCGCCTACATCGACGAGTCGGGTCGGCGTCTCGATTTCGTGGGTCCAGAGGCGGCGCCAACGGGAATTCGCTTCGAGTCGAACCGTTTCGGTCTACTGGGGGCGGGCGGAAATATCATTCAAGGTGCCTGGCTCTTCAAACTCGAGGTCGCTTGGCTGACAGAAATTAGAGTGTTCCGCTATCGGAGCGGAAGACCCTTGCCTGCAAGCGATGACAAGAATCAAATCGACTCGATGCTAGGCGTCGAATACTACGGCCCCGACAATCTCACGATTGCTCTGGAAGTCGTCAATCGTCATCTCTTGAACGAGCCCACGACCCGACTGACGCCTCAGCTCACTCCCCAGAGTCGATTCGAGACCGCCCTGCGAATCTCCAGGCCCTTTTTTCGCGAGCGCCTGAACGTGACGGGTCTGGCCGTCGGATTCGGCGAACGTCTTCAAAACGGCGGCTTGCTTCGCTTTTCGGGCGACTATGAGCTGGACGATGCCTGGAACCTCGAGGCCGGGATTCTGATCTTCATTGGCGGCCCCGATCAGGGACTCGGCGCCTTCGACTCCAACGATCGGATCTACGCGGAACTCGAATACAATTTCTGAGAAAGGGTCGGCAGCGGGCGGGCGACGCCAAATCAAACGCTTTCCGCCCGAACTGCCTACGCAGTTCATTGGACTTGCCGATTGCCCAACCAGCCAGAACCGAGGTCGAAGATCACGCCCCTTCCGATCACTCATGGCAAGCCCGCATGCGGCCGAAGTGGTCTTTCAGTACGCCTGCCCGGGAGCCTGCTGCGAGATGGATTCCTCGACCACCGCCACGACCAAGAACTGGACCGCAGAAGCAGCTTCGTCCGCGGCAACGCGCATGATCGAAGAGGTCGAGCGCGCCCTGCACGGAAAATCGGACGTCGTGCGAAAGGCGGTCGTCTGCATTCTCGCACGCGGGCATCTACTGATCGAAGACGTTCCCGGCGTCGGCAAGACGACCCTCGTTGCGGCCCTCGCCCGTACGATCGACGCCGACTTTCGCCGCATCCAATTCACCAGTGACCTACTGCCTAGCGATCTGACCGGGATCTCACTCCCAGAACAGAACACATCTGGCGGTCCCCCCGCCTTTCGCTTTGTGCCAGGCCCCCTCTTCGGCCACCTGATCCTGGCCGACGAAATCAATCGAGCCAGCCCCAAGACACAATCGGCCTTGCTCGAAGCAATGAGCGAGAACACTGTGAGCGTGGATGGCACCAGCCATCCGCTCCCCGACCCATTCATCGTTGTCGCGACCCAGAACCCCCTCGAACACCACGGAACCCACCCGCTCCCCGAAAGCCAACTCGATCGTTTCTTGATGCGGCTATCGATTGGCTACCCGGATCGTGAACACGAGCGTCGCGTGCTCGCCGAAGATCCCAGCATCCATGCCCTGCCCTTCCTGAAGTCCATTCTCTCCGTGGCGGACCTGAAGGGAATCCAGGCGGCGGTCGAGCAGGTAAAAGTCGAGGAGACTTTGCTTGCCTACCTCTTGAATCTGGTCGAGGCCACCCGACTTCATGAGGGGCTGGCGCTAGGCGCCTCGACCCGGGGAGCGATCGCCCTGCGTCGAGCGGCTCAATCGAGCGCCTTGATCGACGGGCGGGACTTTTGCATTCCCGAGGACATTCGGGACCTCGCCGTCGATGTCCTAGCCCATCGCGTCTGCGTCCAGACTCGTGGCGGACTCGCGCCCGAGGCCGAGGAGTCGCGTTGGCTGATTCGCGAAATCGTCGATCGAGTGGCGATACCCCTCTAGTGCGTCGGGTCGTGGGCCGGGCGAAAAGAGCGGGGAGCGATCGTTGGCTACGGCCGCCGCGGGCATTGCGAGCGACCCGGGCGGGTTGGTGCTTCATCGCCATCATCTTCGGGGTCGGCTTCGCCGCGCTGAATACCGGGAACAATCTCCTCTATCTCGTGCTGGCCTTGATGCTTTCCTTTCTGGTGCTCTCGGGAATCTTGTCGGAGTCCTCGCTTCGCGGAATCCAGATTGAACGCTCGCTGCCCCGGGAACTCTTCGCTTGCACCCCGAACCGCGTCGTCCTTAACGTCCGAAACACGCTGCTGAAGAACACCTCCTTTGCGATTACCATCGAAGATCAATTCCAGATGGATGAACAGATCGCGGCGGCGGGGCGAGTCTTCGTATTGCGCATCGGCCCGAAGTCTTCGACCGAATGCAGCTATCGATTCGAACCCCCACAGCGCGGCGCATTACACTTCTCCGGCCTCCGGGTCTCGACGCGCTTCCCCTTCGCCCTCTTCATCAAGTCACGCCAGCTCGACCTGCCCGAGGAGGCCGTTGTCTATCCAGAAATCAGCCCAGTGCCCTTGTCGATCGGCACGGCATCCGATTCCGCCCACCCTCAGCAGGAAGCGAGTCAGTCTCGGGACGGCGACGAACTTTCAGGCGTTCGGGAGTTCGTCTCCGGCGACCGGCAACGGCGAATTCACTGGCGAAGCAGTCTGCGGGCCGGCCGACTCCTGGTAGGCGAACGAGAGGGCGTCACCGCCGGGCGACTCGACGTCGATCTCGACCTTCCCGCGAGCGCTGTCACCAGTTTGATCGAGGAACGTGTCGCCCTCGCGGCTTCGCAGGTCGTGGCCCACCTCGATGCGGGCTTGCACGTCGGCCTGCGTACGACCTCCGCCTATTTCGTTGCCGCATCGGGCCACGCTCATCGGTCGGACCTACTGCGATTCCTCGCCCAGGTCGGCCCCGAGCGACGTCCGGAATCACGCTCATGAGTCGCCGAGAATTCCGCGCCCTGGTCGCCGCGCCGCGCCCCGCCTCCGCCTGGCTGATGTCTCTGGTGGCCAGTGCGTCCCTCTGGTTGACCGAGCAACTGCCGGTCTGGGTGATCGGCGTGCAATGTCTCAGCTTCGCGATGAGCTTTGCGGCGCGCAAAAATCCGCCCGCACTACTGAAGAGCGCGATCTTGTTGAATGTCCTGATGGCGGGCATCACGACCGTCACGATCCGCTCGGCCCTCGATGGCAATCCCGCCACGATCTCCCTCGCCTATTTCACCGCCCTCTCCCAGGGCCTCCAACTGCTCGACGCCCGACCACGAAAATCCGAATTCGTCCTCGTCGCTCTGGCACTCTTCCAGGTCATCCTGGCCTCGAATCTCACGGACAGCGTCTACTTCTCGTTGTTAGTCCTGATCTTCCTGGCCTCGGTGACCTGGACGCTGCTGGTGCATACGATTTCCATGGAGGCCGCCGAAGCGGGCGACCCCGCAGCGGCTTCCACGGCGTTGGCCCCGGACCTGCGCCGCATGACGATTCGCGCGACCAGCCTCTGCATGGTCCTGGCGGTCGTGATCTTTGTGCTCTTCCCGAGACTCAAGACGAATCTCTTCCGTGGCGGCACCGGCTCGGGTCTCGCTCTGTCGGGCTTCTCGGATCGCGTTACGCTCGGCGACGTGGGCAAGATCCGACTGGATCATTCCGTCGTGTTGCGCGTCGAAGGCCTCGAAGGCGAGCTGCCGACCCCGGACAAGGCCTATTGGCGGGGACTCGCCTTCGATGAATTCGACGGCACGACCTGGTCGATCTCGAAATCCGAGCGCGTTGCCAGCCGCCGACCGATCAGCGGCGTGGGTCGCTTTGGAATCGAGTTGCGCCCGCGAAGAACCCGCGACACGTTGGCCCAACGCATCATTCGCGAGCCCGTAAAGGCCGGTGTGCTCTTTGTTCCCGGTGACGTTCAACGAATCGAAGGCTCGTTCCAGCGTCTCGAAGGCGACCGAAATGGCGGCCTCTATCTGCCCGGGAGGGGAGACGACCGGATCCGCTACACGGTCTGGGCCGAGGCCTCGGAAAGAGACGCGACGCGTCTTCGCCAGGATAAAGCGGTCCCGCCCCTCGAAACGCGGAGCGGGGGCCAACGTCCAGCGCAACGATACCTCGCGCTACCCGAACTCGACCCAGGCGTGCGACAGCAGTCACTGGCCATCATCGCGGGGGCCGACAATGACTTCGATCGCGCCTGGCTGATTCAAGAAAGCCTGCGCCGAAACGGACGCTATACGGATACGCCGCCGACACTGGGCGACACAGGGACCTCACCGATCGAAGCCTTCATCCTGGGCGAATTGGAAGGGCATTGTGAGTATTTTGCTAGCGCGATGGTCACGATGGCCCGCAGCCAGGGACTGCCCAGTCGTCTCGTCAATGGTTTCGCGGGCGGTGTCGAGAACGAACTCGGGGGCTTCATCGAGGTCACCCAGGCCGATGCCCACGCCTGGGTCGAGATCCATTTCGAGCAAGCGGGCTGGGTCCGCTTTGACCCGACGCCTCCGGATCTCCGGCTAAGGGCCGAACAAGGGCAATCGCTGTGGTCGCGCATCGGCCAACTCGGCGGCGCCCTCGAGCTCTGGTGGTTCCAGCGCGTCGTCGACTTCGACAGCGTCGATCAGATCGGTGCGGTGCGAGGCCTCTGGCTTCGCTGGAGGTCCACCGACTCGAATGACGTAGCGCGGGTGCCGGCGCCGAAGTCGCGATCCGATCGAACTTGGTCCGGGCCCTTCGCGGATCTGGATCCAAAAATACTGCTGGCCCTGCTCGCGGCCAGCGTCGGAATCGGCTTCGTGATCCGGCGACGATCTCGAAACACGGCGTCCTCGCAATTGCCGCGCCCCTATCGCGAGGCCCTCGATCTGCTGGCCAAACGTGGATTCGCTCGCACGAAAACCGCCTCGGCCCGCGACTTCGCGGGCCTGGTCGGGGCACAGCTCTCACCGGCCGGCGGGCGCGCCTTCGAGCTCCTCACCGAACGCTATCTCCAGGTCCGTTTCGGATCACGGGAAACGATGGATGCCGATCGGCCGCGCACTGAATCAAGCCGTGAACTCTTCCACACGCTAAAGGACGCCGTAGATCGGATGGGTTTGCGGGATCAAGCGCACGTCCGCTAGGCGCTGCTCCGCACGCGCCATCCAGCGGAGCAATTGCTCTGGATTCGGAGTCGCCTTGATGCCGCCCGTCGGCGTGACCGGCTGCAGCACGAGGGGAATATCCGGTGACACGGCGGCAATGCGCTCGATCATCTCGTCGAGTTCCTCGTCCAGGGTATTCGGGGTAAGCACAACCTTCACGTACACGCCCCCGGCCCGCTTGGCGACTCGAAGAAACGCTTCATGGGCCGCGTGAAACGCTTGTCCGCTTTGCGTCGAGGAACCGGGTCCCCAACTCACATCGCTGGTCAACTTCCAATCCATCGAGACCAGGTCGATTCGCTCAACGCATTTCGCCAGGGCTTCGGCGTGAAGTCCATGGGTCTCGAGATAGACGCGCCGTCCGCCCTCGGCCAGGCGCTGTGAGAGATTGGCGATGGCATCGGGCTGCAGGAGTGGCTCGCCGCCGGTCAGGCTGATCCAGGTCTGATCGCCCGGCGCGAGACGAATCGCGATCTCGGCCAGTTCGGCGATCGGGATCGGATTCGAATATTCGCTGAACTCGCCACAGCCCGGTTCGGTTTCGATTCGATAGCTCGGTTGGGTCCGCCAGGTCTTCGGCGAATCGCACCAACGGCAACGAAGATCACAGCCGCCGAAGCGAACAAAGACCGTCGAACGACCGACTTCAGGTCCCTCACCTTGCGCGGACGCAAAGACCTCGATCAGTGACGCCTCGTCCGCGGACACTCAACGCTCGAGTAGAGATCGACCCATCGCGATCTCGCCGATGACTTCTTCTTGACGCTCCGGGTAGCGTTCGAGTTCGCGCACACGAAATCGCGCCACATGGTCACCGTCGGAGCGAGCCTCGACCCACTCGAGCTTGTCGACCAGATGCTCGGTCACGGCCAGGAAATCGAGCGACCGCCTGCCGGACCCTTCATCGCCCGCAAAGACAAAAATTTCCTCACCAATGCGGTGCGAGAGAGAGAGCGTCGCCGAATAGCGCTCGCGAGCGATTCGCGCGCAGAGCTGGAGATCCAGATCGAGATCCGCGGCTACGTCGACAACCACCATGATCTGGCCGCCGAAATGCACGAGCCGGAAGTCATTCTCGGAAATCCAGGTGACTTCGTCGGGCACCGGCGGCAGCTCGACCAACGCCGCTTCCTTCGCCAGGTCACTGGGTCGACCCGCCAACAGGTCTGCAATGTCGCTGCGTATGTCACCGGACTTGGCCGCGATCTCGCCCATCCGCCAGCGCCACAGTCGGCCCCAGCGTTCGAAATCATGTTGCGTGAATCGACCGGTCGCGAGGTCTACGAGTTTGTCGGAGAAGCGGCTGCGCCGGGTACACGTCTCGAGCACCAATGGCAACGTACTATCGATTCCCTCGCCGCCGTGCACGGCATCCGCGCCGATCGATTCGCGCAGGGCGACCCGATCTTCCGGCGGCCAGGCCTGACGACCGAACCAGTTGAGGCGACCGCGGTAGAGCGCGGAGGCCTGAATCACGTCCCGGGCGGGTGAGGGGCTGAACCCGATCACGTAGATCGGCGTGTCATCACGAAGATCGGTGGCGATGCTTCGAAAGAAAGTCATGAGTTCTTCTTGGGGATAGATCCAAAAGCCTTCGAGCTGACGAATATCGCGGGCCAGCAAGACCGCGGCCAGAAGCGAGTCGCGATCACCGTGAACGAGCACGGCCGCGCGGCCGCGCGCAGCGCGCGCCGCCTCTTCGACTTCGTCCTTGCGGGAGCGGCGCCTCGAGTCGCGGTCACGGCGGCGTGCGGATTGCACATCGTCCTCGTCGATCTCTTCCGAGTCTTCATAGGACTCTTCGGCCGACTCGCCGACCTCAAGCTCCGGCGTCTCGTCCGCCAATCGAGCAAGGATCTCGATCAGATCGTCCGCGTCGACGAGGTCTTCTTCGGCCACCTCATCCGGCGTGTTCTCACTCTCTTCCGCCGAATTCTCCAGGGCTACGGGGCCATCGCTGCTGCCTCCACGCCCCTCTCCGCCGCGGCGTGAATCGCCTCGCCCGCCGCGCCGGCCGCGCCGGCCAGGACGCCGCCCGCGACCACCGGATCCACCCTCATCGGGGTCATCCGAATCCTCTTCGCCCGACCGCTTCGTGCGCGCCGGGGCCGATCCGCCATCGTCGAGGTCCATCATCGAAAGTTCTTCGAAACGCGGTGGCTTGCGCCCTGCGCGATCTCCGCTCGGCCCTTCATCGCCACCGCGCCCAGCGCCGCTCGCGCTCTCGGCCGCGGCGCCCTGGGCGTCGTCTGCGTTGCCTGCGTTGTCTGCGTTGTCTGCGTTGTCACTCTGGGGTCGGCGCCGTCCCCGACCGCGCCCACGCCCGCGGCCGCGCGTTCGAGCGCCATCCTCCGAATCGCTGGCCGCGTCCTCAGACGAACGCCCGTCCGCCTCTTCGGTGCGCGATTGTTCTGTGCGCGGCGGTCGACGTCTTCGCGATCCCTCCGCGCTCTCTGTCGACTCCACGACTGGCGCTGCTGTTGGCTCGCCAGCGCCTCGACTTTCTTCGTCAGCGCTCGTCCGACCGCGCCCACCGCGCCGCCGACCGCGCCGCGGCGCTCGCGCCTGCGCGCCGTCGCCGCTTCCGGTCGAAACGAGATCGACCCCCGCCCCGGCCGAACCTGAGACCTTCCGGAGTTCATAGGCCACGGTCAACGCACCGAGCGCCCGTTCGATGCCGTCCGCGAAGCGTTCAGCCGCCAACAAGAGCCGTGGCGACGACAGTCGAAGCGGCGGCGCCTGTTGCGCAAAGAGCACCGGCAGCAAGGATGACAGCGGCCCCAACTCTTCGAGCACCGAGGCCAATGAGGTCCACTCAATCTCCTCACGCACCGCAACGACAACGGGATCGCCTTCTGCATTGAGTCCAACACCGTCGATCAGATCGAGATCGGCACCAGGCATCGGCCAGGCACTGAGTCCGCGCAGTTCGCCGCCACCGGCCAGCTGTGCAATCACGCGCCCGCGCAAACCCTCTTCACCGTCACGCACCTTGCGATCATTCAGGCGACGACGAATCTGACCCTCGAGACCGTCCAATGCGCTGGCCAGGTCGGCACCCGACAAAGGCGTCGTCGCGCGACCCCCGATCTGCGTCTCGAGAACGGCCGAGCCGTCGGCCAGACGGATCTCAGCGACCCGCCGAGCAAGCACGACCAACTCGATGCGGTCCAGTCCAACGCGCACCGTACCCCCGTGCTTGGCCGCGAGGCCTTCGAGTGCCAGGGCTGCGCGGCGAAAGGCTGCTTGGGATTCGCTGGCCGGCAGCTGTGCGGCGAGCTGCCCGGCGCTGGCTGCTAGCACCCGCGGACTCGGCTCGGGCTGTACGCCGCTTCGGCCCGTTGCCAAAGTCGGCGCCGCGATGGCTTCCAGTGCGTAGGGGGCCCGACCAAGCAGGGCGAGCAGACGCCGTGCGCCGCTGCCCCAGTTCGGTGCGACGACCAGAAGCTGACCGGCAAACTCGGACTTTTCGACAGCAAAGGCCGCGGCCGACAAACCGGCGAGCAAGGCCTCGGTCGCCGACTTCGGGGAAAAAGCAACGATCAATGACGTTCCGTCAGCACGCTCGCCGCGGCCGATCGCGGCCACCGTGGGCGGGACGCCGGGGTCGGCCCAGCTCTCGAGGGAAGTCGCTTCGACGATTCCCTCTTCGATCAGCTTCGGCAACCATTGCGCACCGTCGATCGAACTCTTGGTTTTATCGCCGCCGCTACGACGCCTTCTTGAAAACCGCTTCATCATCTTCTTCATCTCTCCAGGCTGCGACGCATGACCCGCGATTTTACATCGGGTCAGGGCAGCGTGTATGGGTTCCCGGGAATTGCTTGATCCGCGCTCGCGGCGCTATTCCGGTCCTACATCGACAACCGTCAGCGCCAAGGCCCCCGTCTCGACTAGCATCGACGTTGCGTCTTGTATGACACGCTGAAGATCGCCTACGAGTCGGTCATGACCGAGCACTGCTGGTAGCTGTTCTTCTTGATTCGCAAACTCGAGCACGACACCGCCGAACAACTTCCGATCGTTGCGTACATGCTTGACCACGCGATTCCATCGATCGACCGGAATCTCCAGTCGAAAATCCTTGAAGTCCCGCCACTCTTCTGGCAGCTCCTCTTTTTCGAGACAGACCACGATCTCTGCCGCCGATTTACCGCGCGTGATGCGCCAGCTTCGGTTTTGCGAGAGCAACATCGCTGGCTCCCCCCTGCCTTCTATTTGCTCGCCTGATCCGCGGCCACAGGCGCCTCGGAGCTGGCCAGCCCATCTATTTCGACGACTCGCAGCTCGGCTAGAAACGATGCGAAGAGTCCCTCCACGCGCGCCCGGCTGATCTGGTTTCTCGCTTCGTCGTCGGCCACGAGCGTTCCCGAAACGGAGAGCAGCGAGAGCGCCCCGGACTCCTCCTCGGACTGCCATCGAATCCAGGCCAACTCGTCGAGGTGGCGAGTCAAAAGGCTCGTATCCGTCTCGGTCGACAACGACTCCGTGGCCGCGGCCAACCAGGAATCGATCGCCTTCGATCGGGCGGCGCCATCAAGCCCATCCACGGCCTCACGGCCGCTCGACATCCATTCGCTCACCCACGCGGTCGCGGGCGGCCAGGGTCCAAGACCACCGTCTCTGATCTCGACCAGCGTCGCACGCCTGGCCTCGTCGGCGTCCACCGAATCCATTCGGCCAGCGAGTGCGGTGCGGGCCAATTCGCCTGGGGTTGCTTGCTTCTCGAGTTCTTCCTGGAAGAGCCGGCCACGCCACTCGATGAAGGCCGAGGGCAGCGGTCGATCGACGGGCTGGGCCAGACTGGCTCGACGAACGAGCGCGCGAAGCGCGTCGCGATCCACTTCGAAGAGGCGCTGCTCCGAGCCACCGGTCAAACTTCGCAGGAACTCGCGGACCTTGCTGCGGCCGGCGTTGTAGATCTTGAAATCGTGAATTCCCCGCGACTCGTCAAAACGAATCTCGAAGAGTCGGGCGCCTCCGCTTGGGTGACTGTCGACGAGATAGCCGACGCGTCCGCCGCGAAAGTCGAGCGTCGACACGTGAGCGACCTGCCAGCGATCCTTGCTGTTGCTCACTCGTCGCGTCTTGGGAATCGTAGGAGCCGGCGCCGAAATGGCTGCCTCGACGCCCTGGGATCGCAAGCGGTGGCGCGCTTTGCGCAGCGCCCTTCTCGCAACCTTCGGGATGCCTTCGTCGGAGGCCGAGAGAATGATGGCCGCGCCCTGATCCGACTCGCACCAGACCTCGATCAGTTCAGCCGCCGAGTCGGCTTCTTCGGTCAGCATCCAGACCAGGAGCTGTCCGCCCTCGCCGGCGGAGAGTTCGTCGAGCAGTCGATGCGGGTCTCCGTTCGCGGGTCGAATCTGGTCTGCCAGAGCGGCCAATTCGCTGGCCGCGCGTTCGAGACTCTCCGGTAGGCTCATTCAAAATTCTCGATTCATTCGCGCAGGAAGATCAGACGGGTGCATGGGGATCGAGCAAGCGTTTGTGCTCGTCCATCGCAAACCGGTCCGTCATTCCTGCAATGTAGTCCGAGATGGCCCGCATGGGTCCCTCTCGCCCGAAGCGCGCGCGCACGTTCAGGGGCAAGAGGGTCGGGTCATCACGATAGGTTCGAAATAAATCCCCCACGATCCATTCGGCTTTTCGGGTACGCCGAAGAACGCGGGGATGATGGTAGAAGTTTTGCGAGAGAAAACTCTTCAACTCGCGTTTTCCAAGATCGATCTCTGGCGAGAAACCAACCATCGCGTCCGGACGACGACGCAGAGCAGCCAGGGAATCCGGCGGATCGGCATCGAGCCGACGGCTGGTTTCGGCAATCAGATCACCGATCAGGGTATCGCCCAATGCACCGATTGTCTGGGCGCGGGCGACTTCATCTCGCATTCCTTCCGGTGTTTCTCGCCGTTTCGCCCTGGCCAGCTTCCAGAGCGCCATCTCGTCCACCATCTCGATCGAGAGGACGCCGGAGCGAAGTCCATCGTCGAGATCGTGATGGAGGTAGGCGATCTCGTCCGCGCAATCCGCGACCTGGGCCTCGAGCGTGCGCTGGGGATGGCTTGTGGGCAAAGGCACCGGGTGGGGCCAATTGCTGCCATGTTTGAGAATGCCCTCGCGCGTCTCCGCGGTAAGGTTCAGCCCGCTCCAATCCGGATAGCGTTCCTCGAGGATGTCGACGATTCGCAGACTCTGGCGATTGTGATCGAAGCCGCCGTCTTCCTTCATGCATTCCGAGAGCACGGCCTCGCCGGCATGACCGAAGGGGGTGTGGCCGAGATCGTGGGCGAGCACGATCGCCTCGGCCAGATCCTCACAAAGCCGCAGTGCGCGGGCGATGGTTCGGGCAATCTGGGCGCCCTCGATCGTGTGGGTCAGGCGATTTCGATAGTGATCGTTTTCCAGGTGGACGAAGACCTGGGTCTTGAATTCGAGTCGCCGAAAGGCACGGGCGTGGACGATCCGATCACGGTCGCGCTGATAGGCGCTGCGATAGGCGTGCGGGGCCTCCTCGACCAGACGACCAGCCGAGTCCCCCGAGCACGCCGCCCAGGGTGCCAGGATCTGCCGCTCCTCGGCCTCATATTGTTCTCGGGTCCGCCAGCTCATACGCTTGGCCCCTACTCCTCATTCCCTGTCTCGCGAAGCAGGTCCCGCATGGCGGATCGCGACTTCGCATCGATCTCGTCGAGCGCCGGCTCTGAAATCTCCATCATGGTCTTCGAATCGTGCCCCTTGGTGCCTGTCAGCAACAAGTAAAGAGCCATCCCGGCGACCAGCAACGCACCCAACCCGACGATCCATCGCTGACCCATGATAGTCGCTCCCTGCCTAGACACCGGTTGTCGCCGGGTCGAACATTCGAATTGCCAAATGAACCTGATCACGACCGCGCGCGCCGGCACCAGGAACGGCATCCGCGCTCGAATGAAAGCCATTCGAAGGTTTGAACGCCGCCTCAGAACGGAGCGCGGCGACCGGATTGGAACCAAACGCTTTGCAACTTCGGCGGCTCGAATACGACGATCTCAGCCTGATCGTCGAATCCGTTGCACTCGTCCCACGGTCAGCGTGATTCCATCTGTTCAGAGCGGCCCAGCAGCCAATCGTCTGCGCCACCGTGCTCCCTGGGGGGGGTGGGACGAGTCAAATTACGACCGGGCGATTCGCCTGTCAACTCCGTGCCGCCGCGTTCACCGCGGGCCGGATGAGTCGCTAATCTCGCGCCATGTCGATTCTTCACGCCCTACCGCAACGGTTGTTGCTCGGTCCTGGACCATCAAATGCCCATCCGAGCGTCCTCGAAGCCATGAGCCGGCCCTTGATTGGTCATCTCGATCCCGAATTCATCGCGCTGCTCGACCGCCTGAAAGACGGGCTCCGGACTCTTTTCGGAACGGCGAACGCCATGACCCTGCCGCTCTCGGCGACCGGCAGTGCGGGGATGGAAGCCGCGCTGGTCAATCTGCTCGAGCCGGGTGATCCCGTCGTGATCGGCGTGAATGGCGTCTTCGGCGTTCGTATGGCGGAAGTCGCGCGACGAGCAGGCGCCGAGGTCACGACCGTCGAAGCGACCTGGGGCACGCGTCTAGACGATTCAAAAATGGCTGAAGCCATCGCGCGCGTGCGACCTCGTGTCGTCTCCTTCGTTCATGCAGAAACTTCGACAGGCGTCTGCCAACCCGTCGAGGGCATCGTTTCCGCAGCCCAGGCCGCGAATGCAATGGTCGTCCTCGATTGCGTGACTTCGCTGGC
>CAZMFM010000016.1:0-23516 GCA_964565565.1 uncultured Spirochaetaceae bacterium
TGCTATCGACCAGGAAATTGAGTTCTCGCGCTTCTGTCGATGCGGCTGCAAGCATCAATCCGAACCCCAATAACGCGCAGACCTGCGCACGAAACATCCTCGGCCTCTACTATTCCGGCACGACAACGGTGTCACCCGGCTTGAGCAGGAGATTCGAGTTAGGCGCCTTGCCCGAGCTGAATGCGCCGTAATTGAAGACGTACTCGACCGATTCACCGTCGACGTCACGAATGATCTTGATGCGATCTTTTTTCGCCCATGCGTTGAATCCGCCCATCGTGGCAATCGCCTCGAGGACGCGCATCTGACGAACCAAAGGGATCTGCCCCGACCGAGCCACACCGCCGATGACGGTCACGGTATGGCTGTTGGTTGCCTCGACGATCACGGTCACGTCGGGCGCCGTCACGAATTCCGCCAACGCCTCGGTCAAGACTTCCTTCAATTCTCGCGGGGTCAAACCTTCCGCCTGCACGTCATCGACCAACGGGACCGAGATCTTGCCGTCTCGACGGACCGGAACTTGAACTGTGAGTTCGGGATTTTTCCAGACGACGATTTTCAACTGATCGGGAATTCCGATCACATACTCTTCTCGGTCACCGGCCGCAGGCTCGGAGGGCATCGGAGCACCCTCACTCGCGCAACCTGTCGCACCCAGAGCGAATAGCGCCAGTAACGCAAGCGCCCAACCCGCCATCGGCCGTGAAAATTCTCGAACTGCGTTCATCATCAATCTCCAGCGATCAGACATCAGCGCCCCTCGCTCAATCCGTTTTCCTTCATTTTGTAGAGCAGCGCCTTGTAGCTGATCTGCAGACGCCCAGCGGCTTCCTTGCGATTCCAGCGCGTCAGGCCCAATACCCGCTCGATGACCTTCTTCTCGGCGATCTGTGATGCACGCTTCGAAATCGCCTTCAGGTCCAGCTCCTGACCATTCGAGAAATCGGCTCCAAGTGCTGCCAGATCGAGTTCCTCTTGATCTGCGCTGACGGGACTCAACGGTGCGGGTTGCGTCAACTCGTGAAGCACTGTCTGTTCATTTCCGAGCACAACCATCCGTTTGATCATGTTCTCGAGCTCACGGACATTGCCGGGCCAGTGATACGCCATCAACAGCTTCATCGTTTCCGCGGACAACTTTTCGAAATCCTTCTTGTACTGCGCGTTGTACATCCGCAGAAAGTGCTCGACGAGCAAGGGAACGGCGTCGATTCGCTCCCGAAGCGGTGGGATCAGGATCGTGACGACATTCAACCGGTAGTAGAGGTCCTCTCGGAACTCCTGGTCCCGAACGGCCTCTTCGAGGTTGCGGTTCGTCGCGGCGATGATTCGAGCATCGACCCGAACATCACTCTCGCCGCCTAACCTCGAGAACTCACCGTCTTGCAGAACCTGCAAAAGCTTCGCCTGGAGACCAGGCGCCATTTCGCTGATCTCGTCGAGAAAGATAGTGCCTTGATTGGCGTATTCGAATTTTCCGAGCTTGCGTTTCTGTGCACCCGTGAAGGCGCCACGTTCGAAGCCAAAGAGCTCGCTTTCGAGCAACTCCGATGGCAAAGCGGCGCAGTTCACCTTGACGAAGGGCCGATTGCGTCGATTGCCTAGCTGGAAAAGCGCCCGCGCGACAACTTCCTTGCCCGTCCCGCTCTCGCCGCGCACGAGCACTGTGATGTCGGTGTCGGCGACCTGCTCGATGATCTCGCGCACCTCGCGCATCTTCGGACTGTCTCCACCCATCGGCAATCCATCGACCTCGGTCCGCACTCGACCACGAAGACTCTTCACCTCTTCTTCGAGCGCGCGGTTGTCCAGGGCCTTTCGAAAAGCCAGCTCGAGTTCTTCCACCTCGAATGGCTTGCGCAGAAAATCGGTGGCACCCAGACGCATCGCCTCGACAATCGTTCGCGCTTGACCATGACCGGAAAGCATGATCACCGGCACCTCGGGAACGCGCTTCTTGATCCGGCGGAGGGTCTCGAGCCCGTCCATGCCCGGCAGTACAGCATCAAGGGTGATCAAATCCGGCCGGGTCGTACTCAGACCTTCGAGCGCACTCTCTCCGTCGGCGGCCGTAAACACGCGGTAGCCCTGACGCGTCGCCAGTGTTTCCAGGTAATCTCGGATCCCCGGATCATCATCGATCACGAGAACGGTCACTTGTCCTGTCATCGAATCAATCAAACTCCCGGCAAGGATCGAGATCGCGATCGAAATCGGTTGAATTTCGCCACGAAATTGCTCGACTCCAAACAAAACGCTGTTACGAAATTTGTGTAATCAGCTCAGCCATAGATAAGGTGGCCGCATCGTAGCCATTGGTGGTCGTCATTTTTCTAGAATTGTGGAAAAAGATGCCAAAAATGGATACTTGAACTCCCGATAGGAAACTCTCTTCCTTCATCGGTCGACGACGATTCATCCTTTGGGGCATTTCCGTCTCAGGGAAATTATCGGCATCCCTCAATCAAGCGAAGAAATAGTCAAGCGCCCCGCGGGACTCGGGCCGACTCGGGCTTCACAAGACCCGCGACGCCCCACGCATGCTCATGCTAAAGAAGGAGCTCGGAAGTCCCGACCTATCCCCAATCGACCACACGCCCAACGTCCATGGAGCGCCCCGGGAATGACGCCCGTTTCTCGGGTCACAGACCCAGCAAATCCGTGCAGTCGCGGCGCACTCACCCCGGTAACCCGCCCCTCAGGAAGAATGAATGCCCGTTGCTCAGCGCGCCAACGCCAATGAGAAAATCCGTGTCCTTGCCGTGGCGGGTGCGCGACCGAATTTCATGAAGATCGCACCCTTGATGCACGAATTCGCCAGACGGCCGGACCGATTCGAACCGATTCTCGTGCATACCGGACAACACTACGACCAGGCGATGTCCGACTCGTTTTTTCGCGACCTGGGAATTCCCGAACCCGATGTGAATCTCGGTGTCGGTTCCGGGTCTCACGGCGTGCAGACCGCACAAGTCCTGATGAAAATTGAGGCGCTACTCATCGAGAGACGACCCCATGTCGTACTCGTCGTCGGAGATGTGAACTCGACCCTGGCCGCGACCCTGGCTGCGATCAAACTGCATATCCCGGTGGCCCACGTCGAGGCCGGGCTTCGCTCCTGGGACAGGGAGATGCCGGAGGAACTCAATCGCGTCCTCACGGACTCCGTCTCCCACTGGCTCTTCACGACCGAATCCGTCGCCGAAGAGAACCTGATCCGCGAAGGGGTGCCCAAGGAGAGCATCCACTTCGTCGGAAACGTCATGATTGATACGCTGCTCTCCCACCGCGAGCGCGCTCGCCAGCTCGACACCCTCGAGCGCCTGGGACTCGAGCCCAAACGTTATGCGGTACTCACTCTGCATCGACCGAGCAACGTAGACTCTCCAGACCAACTACGGCGGCTCTTCGAAGTCCTTGGCAAGCTCAATCGCGATCTTCCGGTCGTCTTCCCGGCTCATCCGCGTACGGCGAAGGCGATCGAAGAGCATCTCGGGGGCGCCAAGCCTGACCTCCACATGACGGGACCGCTTGGCTATCTCGACTTCCTGTGCCTTATGACGGACGCTCAGATGGTGTTGACCGATTCCGGTGGAATTCAAGAGGAAACAACCGCATTGGGCGTCGCTTGCCTTACACTCCGAGATAGCACCGAACGACCGGTCACGGTCACTGAGGGAACCAACACGATCGTCGGAACCGATCCCTCGGCCATCGAGGCCGCGATCCGAACGCTTCGCGAATCGCCGCCGACCCAAGGCCGCCAACCCGCCCTATGGGATGGCCACGCTGCCGGCCGGATCGTCGACATTCTCGAACAAGACCTGGGACATTCCTAGATGGTGGAAGCGGAGCAAATGGCGGAAGCAACCGGGCCGACCCCGACGGGCGCGGACGCAACCAATTCGCTCGAGCCGAATCGTCAGACCGTAATCTACGCAGCCTGTATTTTCATCGTCCTGCTCTTCGGCGTCTATTTCCCGATCCTCCGAAACATGGTTCACCATTGGGCCCTCGTCGAGGACTACCAACACGGTTTCATCATTGCGCCACTCGCGATCTTCTTCGCCTATCAACGCCGTTGGGACCTCGAAGACGCGGTCATCAAGGGCAGTTGGTTGGGCCTGATCCCAATGTTCATCGGCCTGACCTCTCTCACGATCGGCCGCCTCGGGACTGAGCTGATGACGATGCGTGCAGGCTTCGTCTTCACGCTGATCGGGCTCGTCCTGCTGATCCTGGGCCGCGAAGTCTTCAAGATTCTCGCCTTCCCGCTCTTCTTTCTTTTCTTGATGGTTCCGCTCCCTCAATCGCTGGTGAATACGATCGCCTTTCCGCTCCAGTTGATCGCGGCGAAATTTGCCGTCTGGAGCCTCCAGGAGATGGGCATACCCGCTCTGGTCGAAGGCAATATCATCCACCTGGCCCATGCAGAACTATTCGTAGCCGAGGCCTGCAGCGGACTCCGCAGCCTGATGGCCCTGATTACCCTGGGCGTGGTCTTCGCCTATTTCTTCAATCGCAGCGTGCTCTGGATCCAGCTCCTGCTGGTGGGTTCGACGATCCCGATCGCGATCATGGTCAACGCCTTTCGAGTCGCCCTGACCGGCTACCTCTCGCACCATTTCGGCCAAGAGGTCGCGACGGGCGTGATTCACGATTTCCAAGGCATCTTTACCTTTGGTCTGGCATTCTTCGCCCTGCTCGCGCTGGGCCGGTTGATCGATTTCACGATGAGGACGATCGAGAACCGACACGCCCCGACGACCACGCAGCGAACGGACGAGCGCTCGAAGGAGTCGACTTCAGCATGATCAAGTTTCTCGCCGCCTTCCTGATTATCGGCCTGAACGGCTACGTCTATTGGTTTCTGGGAAGCGACGAGGTCTTGCCGCCTCGAACCGAGTTCGCAAAATTCCCGGACGAACTCGGACAATGGCGCTGCTTCAACCGGGAAACGCTCGAAGATGACGTGATCAACAACCTCAAGGTCACCGACTACCTCTCCTGCGTGTTCTTCGACCGCGACGCAGAGAAGGCAGTCCACGTCTACGTCGGATATCACGAACGCCAGACACGCGATCGCGAAACCGGTGCAGCCGCGGTCATCCATCCGCCGGAGCATTGTCTGCCCGGTTCCGGCTGGGATGTGATCGATTCGAAGATCGTTCCGATCGATTTCGGGTCGGGGGGCGAAGCGAAACGCTTCATGATTGCCAAGGGCAATCAGAGGTCGCTGGTCTATTTCTGGTATCAGTCGCGCGGCCACGTGCTCGCACGAAGTCACGAAAAGATCTTGTGGATGTTTCTCGATCGCGCGCGACGGGGTCGAACCGATGGTTCGCTCGTTCGTTTCACAATTCCTGTTCTCCACGGTGATATCGAAGCAGCCGAAGCCAGCTTTCGAGAACTATCGATGGCGATCGGCCCGCTCCTCCCCGACTACGTCCCCGACTGATCCAGGCGGGCTTTTGACAACCGTCGCTATTCGACGAGACGAGATGCGACTCCTAGACCTTCCATGAAGATCCTCTTCGTCACACACTATTTCCCGCCGGAAGTCAACGCGCCGGCCAATCGCACGCACGAGCATTGCCGTCGCTGGGTCATGGACGGCCACGACGTCACCGTCATTACCGGCGTTCCCAATCATCCTCGTGGTGAGATCTTCGACGGTTTCGAGAATCGCTGGATCCAGGAAGAAGAGATTGACGGTATCCGCGTCATTCGAACCTGGATGTTCCTCGCACAGAATGCGGGCTTTGCGAAACGAGTTGCGAACTATCTGCTCTTTGCCGTCACCGCTGTACTCGCCTCGCTTCGCGCAGGAATGCCCGACATCGTCGTCGCGACGAGCCCGCAGTTCTTTGTCGGCGTCGCGGGTGCGATCATCGCCCGGTTGAAGCGGCGTCCCTTCGTTCTCGAGATTCGCGACCTTTGGCCCAAATCGATCGTCGAATTGGGCCAACTGAGTGAGGGACCGGTTCTTTCGGCGCTAGAGCGCCTCGAAAAATGGCTCTATCGCAGCGCCCAAGGCGTCGTGGTCAACACGCGAACCTTCCACGCCCACATCACGGAACGCGGCGTCGACAGCGACCGAATCGAACTCGTCTACAACGGAATCGATCCGCAACTCTTCAGCCCACGACCCAAGAACGACGAACTCATTGTGCGAAACGGACTATCGGGCCAATTCACAGTCGCCTATGTCGGCACCCTCGGACTGGCCCACGGCCTAACGCTCCTGGTTGATGTTGCGGAAAGAATGAAAGCGAGAAGCGACCTGTGCTTCGTATTGATTGGCGATGGCGCGGACCGAGCGAAGCTCGAAGCCGACATCGAGCGACGAGGCCTCGACAACATCAAGCTCCTGGGACTTCAACCCCGGCAATCGATGCCGGACTGGATTGCTTCGATCGACGTACTCCTCGTCCTGCTTCGGGATCTACCCGTCTTCGAGACGGTCATTCCGTCGAAAATCTTCGAGTTCCTCGCACAGGAACGACCCGTCATCGTCGCCGCCAAAGGCGAAATCCGTCGAATGATGGAAGAGGCCCAAGGAGCGCTCGTGATCGATCCCGAAGTCGCGGATCAGTTGGTGGCCGCGATCGAAAACGTCATCGATCAACCGGAGGCCGCGGCTGGCAGAGCGGCCGCTGGGCGACGCTGGGTGGAGCAGGATTTCATTCGCGACGATCTCGCACGAAAAATGGCGCGCTTCCTGGAACGCGTCGTCGCCGAATCGGCCCGCCACTAGGAGCCTGACGCAAGACGCTCGTGGGTCAGGCTCCTAGCCATTGCTTGCTCCCAGAACCGGTTCACCAAATGGACGGGCGCATCTCTTTCGGCTGGTGCGGCGGCGGCGGTCGTCGTCGTGGCGACTTCAGGCGCGCAGCTCGACCTGACAATCGCGAATCTTCTGTAGCAGCGTCTTGTAGCTGATGCCCAGGCGCGACGCGGCCTGCTTGCGATTCCAACCGGTCAGCTTGAGCATGTGCTCGATCGCCTCGCGTTCGATCTCGAGGGCGAAGCGTCGACCGACTTCTCGCAGCGGCAGCTCGCCCGCGGTCTCTTCCATTTCACTCAAGATCGCGTCGAGTTCGGCGCGCCTTTCGCTACGGCTCGAGCGCGGACGGTGCAGATCCGAGAGAACGGATTCTTCGCTCTCGAGAACGACCACGCGCTTGATCATGTTCTCTAGTTCTCGGACATTGCCGGGAAATTCATACTGGTTCATGGCTTCGATCAATTGTTGTGAGAGTCCGTGGTCTGGGCGCTCATAGAGCGCGGCGTAGCGCGTCATGAACATTTCGACGAGCAAGGGGACTTCGTCTCGCCTTTCACGAAGGGGCGGAATGTCAATCGCCACGACGTTCAACCGAAAGAAGAGATCCTCTCTGAAATCCCGGTCCGCGACCATCTTGATCAGCGAACGGTTGGTGGCGCATACGACTCGAACATCGACACGCACTTCGCGATTCCCGCCGAGCCGGGTGAACTCGGAATCCTGCAGGACCTGCAATAGCTTCGCTTGCAGCCCTGGACACATCTCACCGATCTCATCGAGGAAGATCGTCCCGCCATGGGCCTGTTCGAACTTTCCTTGCTTACGGCCGAAGGCCCCGGTGAACGCACCCTTTTCATACCCAAAGAGTTCGCTCTCGAGCAGATCCGTCGGCAGCGCGGCACAATTCACTTTGACAAACGGGCCCTTGGAACGGCTGGAAACCGCGTGGACTTCCCGCGCAACGACTTCTTTGCCAACACCGCTCTCACCCTGGATCAAGACCGTCACATCCGTCTCGCCGATCTGCTCGATCACCGAACGAATTTCGCACATCGCCGAACTCACCCAGACCGACTGACCCTGGCTCGTCGTACCGCGTCCATCGGTCCGCGCCCCCGGCTGGGCGCTATGAAGGCCCAGGCGATCGAGTGCGGCGTCCAACTCAGTCTCTTCGAAGGGCTTGGTCAGATAGTCGACCGCTCCGAGCTGCATCGCCTCGACGATTGTCGTCGCCTTGCCAATCACGCTGACCATCAGGACAGGAAGATCCGGCCAGGACTTTCGAATTTCGGCCAACGCAGTGAGCCCATCCGTCCCCGGCATCATGACATCGAGCATCACCACGTCGGGATTCGCGCCACTCTCGAGCAAGGTCAGCGCACGCCCGCCGTCGTCGCAGGTATCGACTTCGAAGCCCCGCAGTTCGAAGAGACTGGCGAGATAGGCGCGCATTCCCTCGGCATCGTCGACGATCAATGCACGAGGAGGACGCGGCGAATCAGCGTTCTCTCGGGTCCGAGCCGCCGCATCACGGCCTCTGGAAGTGCTGGAAGTGCCCTGCACTCCCCTTTTCACCACCATGCTCAGTCCTCTCCGTTCGCCGAGGAGCAACCGGGCAACTCGAATACGAAACGCGCGCCGCCCAATTCTCCGGATTCGACGCGAATCGAGCCGCCGTGCGACGCGATCACCCGCCGACAGATGGCAAGGCCAATTCCCAGTCCCTCACAATCGTCGTGGCCCTCGCCACGAACGTAGGGAGCAAAGAGATGTTCACGGTCTGCATCCGGAATACCTGGACCGTCGTCTTCGACGATGACCTCGACACCGCTCCGAGCGGCGTGGTCCGCCGAAGCGTCTGCGTCACCGCGTAGCGAATTCGTCGAGATGCGAATCACTCCACCCGCCCGTCCGTAGCGCATCGCATTGCTCATCAGATTGGTAATCACTTGTTCGATTCGTCGTTCGTCGAAGGGTAGGCGCGACCTGCTTGCGGCCAGCTGCGACTCGACTTTCATGCCACGCTCCTCGAGAAGTGGCGCAAGAGATTCGAGATGCGCGCGGATCAGGGCGTGCAGATCGGCTTCTTTGATCTCGACTGAAAGCGGCGTTCCCGACTCGCGTTGTGCCTCGAGCAGATCGACAACGAATTCATCCAGCCGACGACAAGCCTTGAGACTTTCGTCGATATAGTGGGATTGCTCTTTGTTCAACGAACCGTGCGCCTCGTTCTGGAGCAATCGACCGAAGCCCGAGATCACGGTAATCGGTGTTCGCAACTCGTGACTGACGAGATGAACCAGTTCGGTCCGTGCACGGGCCTGGCAGGCCAGCTTCTCTTCGAGTGCGGTCACGCGCGAGAGCGCTTCGTCCAATTGCCCGCGGAGCGGGTCCGCTCGCTCGGCGCAGTGTTCTCCTCCGTCGACGAGTCCGTCGCGATCGTTCGAAGTCGTTTCGAGCTGAACATCCATCCCAGTCTTGCTCCAGGCCCTACCGCGCAGGAACGAATCAGCCTGATCCGATTCACAGCGTGGTATTGTCCACTACGCCCGTCGCAAATCCGAAGGACTCTCAATTCATCGGCGCGTCACGACGGCCCCTTGATGGGATTTCCATACACGAACCCTTCTTGCGTAGGCAGGCCTGCGGAAATGAACGCGCAAGAAGACCGAGGATAGGTAGTGCCGGCTCGACCTAACAAGACACAAGCCAAGACCGAGGCGGAAAAGCCGACGGCGCAACAGGACGCTCGCGCAGAAGAGCTCGCCGAAGAAATCAGGCGCCACGACTCGCTCTACTTCCAGGACGACGCCCCGGAACTCAGCGATGCGCAATACGACGCCTTGCGCCGCGAGCTAGTCGACCTCGAGAGCCGATTCCCGATTCTTCGCAAAGACGATTCCCCCACACAACAAGTGGGTGCGGCTCCGGCGAGCGGCTTCGAAACCGCGAACCATCGATCACCAATGCTGTCTCTCGACAATGCGATGACCGAGGACGAGATGCGCGCCTTCAATGCACGCGTCGCCAAGACGCTCGCACCGGACGGCACTTCCGATCTCGCTTACGAAGTTTCGTATGTTGCAGAACCCAAGCTCGACGGCTCGGGGATCGAATTGATCTACGAGAATGGGCGCTTCGTCCAGGGCCTCACGCGCGGCGACGGACGAACCGGCGAAGATGTCACGAAAAATCTCCAGGACATTGCGTCGATTCCCAAGCGACTCGAGTCGGGGGCTCGCCCGAAGGTCGCCTCGGTACGCGGCGAGATCGTGCTTCCCCTTGCCGCCTTCGAAGCGCTCAACGTCGCCCGCACCAAGCGCGACCAGCGCCCCTTCGAAAACCCACGCAATGCAGCCGCGGGAAGCCTGCGTCAGATTCATGACATCGATCACGAACGGCTGCGTAGCCTCGAATTTCGCGCCTATGCCCTCGAGGAAGGGCGGCCACGAAACTGTAAGTCGCAGTCCGACATCCTGAACGTTTTACGCGATTGGGGATTCATCATCAGCCCCGAAGTCGGGACCTGTCGCGGCATCGAAGAGGTGATCCGCTTTCACGAGTCCTTGCTCGAACTCCGCGGCAAGCTCCCGGTCGAGATCGACGGCACGGTGTTCAAGATCAACGAGCTATCGCAACAAGACGAACTCGGCAGTCTTGCCCGCGCGCCACGCTGGGCGATCGCCTTCAAATTTCCACCCGAGCAAGCGGAAACCGTTCTCGAAGGCATCGACATCCAGGTGGGACGCACGGGCGCCCTGACCCCGGTCGCACGACTTCGACCCGTGCGCGTTGGTGGTGTCACGGTCTCGAACGCTTCACTTCACAACCAGGATGAGCTCGAACGAAAAGATCTCCGAATCGGCGATCGCATCGTGATCCAGCGCGCCGGTGACGTCATTCCGCAAGTCGTCCGCGTGCGGCTCGACAAGCGACGCGATGCCCTGGCCGAAGGCTTGCGTCTCGAACGTCCTGCCGCCCCCACGCATTGCCCAATCTGCAGGGCACCGTCCGTACGACTCGCCGGTGAAGCCATCACGCGATGCGCCAACATCGATTGCCCGGCGCAGTTGAAGAACAATCTTCGGCACCTGGCGAGCCGTGCCGCCCTCGACGTCGATGGACTTGGCGAGAAACTCGTCGACCAACTCGTCGAAGCAAAATTGGTCTCGCGACTCTCCGACGTCTTCGCCCTCGAATCGTCGCAGCTCGCCGCCCTTGAACGAATGGCCGAGAAATCCGCCACCAATTTGATCGCCTCGATCGAACGCTCCCGTCGGACAACGCTGCCACGTTTCTTGATTGCCCTGGGAATCCGTCACGTCGGTGCGACTGTCGCGGAGTTGCTCGCCAGCCATTTCGAAACACTCGACGGCCTGCTCGCGGGGAAAAAGAGCGAGATCGCGGCCATCGAAGGAATCGGACCGATCATTGCCGAGAGTGTCGCCCGGTTCTTCGCCGATCCCTCCAATCGAGAAGAGATTGCCCGGTTCGGCGAACTCGGGCTCGAAATCAGCTCGGGGTCGAGTTCACTACCAGATCGGGCGCCAGCGGGCGCGCAGACGCTCGAGAAGCAGATCTTCGTTTTGACCGGAACGCTCAGCCGACCCCGTGGCGAATGGAAGAGCCGGATCGAAGCCGCGGGCGGGCGGGTGACTGGTTCGGTCTCGGGCAAGACGGACTATGTCGTGGCGGGAACGGATCCGGGAAGCAAGGTCACCAAGGCTGCCCGATTGGGTGTCGAGATCCTCGACGAGGCTGGACTCGAAACCCTGCTGGCGAGCGAACCTCCCTAGCACGAGCGCAGCGCGAACGGCGTCGCCGATCGATCGACCACTGGCCCGGCAACCAACTAGCGCTGCCAACCAATTGCCGCCGCCAGCCAATTGTCGCCACCAGCCAACAACAGTCGACCGCCTACGCGACCCGGCGAAAGCACGTCGTCGCGTCGCCCCATCCCGACTTCGCTCCCCGCGCAACGCCGACCAGGACGAAGCGCTCGATTTCAGACCCGAAGGTCGGATAGTAGAAGCCTCGTTCGAGTGTCCATTCGAGTCGACTGGGCAGATCGATCTCGACAACACAGTCTTCGGCGTCCTGCGACGTCCGTGTCGCACGCGCACCGGACGAAGTGCGTTCCACCTGCCATGCGGGATCGATCGGAAGGCGGTACCGGACTTCCTTAAAGGCGCCCTCGACACAGTCGGTGATCGAAACGGACCGGTCTTCGACCGCGAAGAATCGTCGGTGAAGGGGAGCCTGCCGCGCCCAACCGCGACAGGTCGCTTCCGCCGAACCCATCTCGTCCCAGCCAACCAGGGCAACGACGGGACGGCCGCCAACGCGATGGGCGGACCAGAGTTCGGCCTGCTCGTCGCCGTCAAAGGCGAGCGTTGAATGGCTCCTGGTCCCACGCGCTCGATCGCGCCGGGGCCCGGGCCGATACTCGAAGACGCCGGTATCCGTCAGCAACCGGTGTCCGTCGACGGAAAGTTCGAAGGCCAGCGCGTCGCAGTGGGCGTGGCCGGGTTGGTGAGCGGGCGACGGACCCGCGACCGAGGCGATCAAATCGAAATTTGCGCTGCGCAGACGGAGATAGCCCGTCTGTGGCAAGAGGCGAGCGGCCGGGGAAGTCGGAATCGAAAGGCCAAGGCGCTCCGCGTACGCCCGCAAGACGGCGGGGCGCGCGGCGATTCCGAAGGCCGAATCGGCAAAGAGTGCGATCTCTCCGTCGACATGCATCATGACTTCGAGCGCCGACAGCATCCGGGTCGCGACATCGGCGAGTGCGCCTTCGAACTCCGCCGGTGCGCGGCCCCCGGCTGAACGGCAAAGGTTCAAGAGATCCAACACATTTTCGAGAAGCAGCGAGTGATACATCGGGCTGCGTTCTTCATGCCCGCCGTCGGGTCGCACCTGGCGATCCAACTCCTGCAAGAGTTCCCCCGAGCGAGCCAGCCACCGGTCGCAGGCTTCACCCTCGAGAAGCAGACCGGCGAACACGACCGCCATCAGATTCGAGAGCAGGTGATTGGCCTGGAGCCGGATTTCGAGGCCGTGCGCCAGGGTCTCCGCTTGGCGAGCCATCGAGCGCAACATCGCGTCGCGCAGATCCTCACGACGCGCACCGCCTTCTTGCGCGCCGCCACCCACATCATCGACGCCGTGAACAACACCGGAGATCGCATCGGAAGCGCGCTCATCGAAGAGCCCGGGCGTCGTCAACAGCTTGCCCCAACAAAAGAGTCGTAGCGAGATCGGATGCGGATCCCAGCCGATCCCGGCCGGATGGTTGCGAATCCAGTCGCGCAAGAACGCCTCCCGCAACGATTTGGGGAACTCTTCGAGCCGAAGGACTTCGTGTTGATGCAGGTGGTATGCGAAGAGTGGCCCCGCGGCCTGGGATCGCCAATCGATGGGCAAAGCGAGATCGAAGGTCGTGCCCAGCATTTCGATCTGACCGGGGCCGGGCAGCCGGACGTGTTCGGGGGGACCCAGAAAGGGCGTAGCAATCTCGTCGATCGCAAGCGACGGAGTCGGTCCAGAAAAATCGCGCGGCACAGGCAGACCGAATAGCGCATGCTGAATTTGTGCCCGCGCTTGTGCAGGACGCAGGTGGAATAGCGTCCGCATAACGGTCGGACCCCTCGCGATCAGTCCAAGCACTGATCGGGTACGACTCATTCGTGCTCACCCGGCGCCCGGTCCGCGGAATCCCTGAGCACGAGGGCTCGGGCATAGATATCGCGTCGCGCATGGCCAGATCGATCGGCGAGATCGCGTGCGAGATCCCGGGTCGACACGCCGGCGGCGAGTTCCGAACGAATGGCTTCCTCGAGTTCAGTTTCACTCCAGGACTGCGCATCGGCCATTTCTTCGGCCAACGCGCCAGCGACGACGATCGTGCACTCACCCCGCGGCGGAACCTCCGCGCAACGCGCCGCCAGCGCCACGGCCGAATCACGGAGAACTTCCTCGTGTTTCTTGGTCAGCTCGCGCGCCAGACAGGTCGAGCGATCACCGAGAATCTCGGCGATCTCGGCCAGGGTGGTCGCGACGCGACGCGGTGACTCGAAGAACACGAGGGTTTCCGGTCGACCGCGCTGCAATTCAAGTACGCGCTTTCGCGCGCCCGCTTTGCGCGGAAGGAAGCCGAGAAAAAGGACGCGTTCAGTATCGAGGCCCGACACGGTGAGGGCGCCGAGTAGCGCCGACGCGCCGGGCACCGCTTCGACGCGATAGCCGGCACCGGCGACCGCGGCGACCAGGCGGGCGCCGGGATCCGAAACGAGCGGCGTCCCGGCGTCCGAGACCAGCGCGATATCGCTACCCTCCTCGAGCGCGGCGATCACACCGTCGATGCGCCCGGCTTCGTTGTGGGCGTGAAGGGAGACAGGCTTCTGTGGGATCTCGAAATGATCGAGCAGGATGCGGGTGCGACGCGTGTCTTCCGCAAACACCAAATCAACCTCGCGCAGCACGCGCAGTGCACGCAGGGTCACGTCCTCGAGGTTACCGATCGGTGTCGCCACGATGTAGAGCGTTGCCATCCCCTACCCTACTCGATCGACTAGCGCGAAGGCTTCACGGCGAATCGATCCATGACGAATCCAAGACAAGAACTGGGACAAGTTGGTGAGTCTCGAGCCGCCCAATTTCTCGAAGCGCGAGGATATCGCATCGTCGCGCGCAACGTCCGCGCCGGTCGCGTCGAGATCGATCTGATCGTCCGTCGCGGGACGATGCTCGTCTTCGTCGAGGTCAAGAGCCGACGCGTCCGGCAGTTCATCGGACGTGATGGCGCCATCTCGGGTCATGGCCTGGCCGCCGAGGCCGTCGACGAACGGAAACAGCGGCGAATTCGTCGCGGTGCGCATGCCTGGCTGGCCACCAATCCGGTCGAGGCGCGACAAACCCAGCAAAGGCGATTCGATGTCGTCACCTGCCTATTGGCTGACTGGATTCCGCTCCGACCGGAGGAGGCCCAAAAAAAGACCACCGTGCCGTCCTCGGCGCGGTGGTCTATTCAACATTGGGAAGCGGCGTTCTAGCAGCTCAGCTCTTTTCCGAATCACCTTCGGAGGCTTCCGCGGGCGCCTCATCGGCCGCAGCGGACTTTTCGCTCGCTTCGGCCTCCGCCTTGGCTTCTGCGGCGGCCTTTGCTTCAGCTTCTTCGGCCTCCTTGGCCTTCTTCGCGGCTCGCTCGCTTTGCTCGGCGTCCAGCTCCACTCGTCGCTTGGCCTTCTCGGCCGCACGCGCCTTCTTTCGGGCCTTGCCCTTGAGAGACGACTCCCCCGAATCGTTGGCTTCAGCAACTTCCTCGGTCTCTACAACCTCCGGCACCACCGCTTCAGCCGTACTCGCATTGGCAGCGGCTTCGGCTTCCTCTTCCGAGATCAAGCCCGAAAGATCGCGCACCTTGCTGTGCAGGCGAGCCTTCTTGCCCGACAGATTTCGCAAATAATAAAGACGAGAGCGACGGACATAACCACGCGACTTGATCTCGACCTTGGTCACCAGCGGCGATTGGACGGGAAAGATTCGCTCGACGCCGACGCCGCTCGAAATCTTTCGAACCGTGAAGGTCTCACCAACGCTTCCACCCCGACGCCGGATGACCAGCCCCTGAAAGATCTGAATTCGCTCTTTGTCTCCCTCTCGCACCTTCACGTGAACGGCGACGGTATCGCCGACCTTGAAGGGAGGAAGATCACGTCGAAGCGTTTCGTTTTCGACGAAGTCCAGGGTTCTCATTACTTTTTCCTTTATTGACCAATATCGGACCGGTCTGTGTTCGGCTTGTGTTCGGGAACCGCCTACACGGAATCCGGCTTGTGCGCTCCCGCCCGATCCGTCAGGTCGGGGCGCCGTTCGAGTGTTCTGCTTTGAGCGGTCTTCTGGCGCCACCGATCGATCGCAGCATGATCGCCGGATCGAAGGATTTCTGGCACCGAGAGGCCTCTGTAAATCGGCGGCCGAGTATAGTGCGGACCTTCCAGAAGGGCTCCCCCCTGGAACGATTCTGTTTGAATCGACGCCGGATTTCCCAGCACCCCGGGCAGTAGCCGGATGATCCCTTCGACCAGAACCATGGCCGGGACCTCCCCGCCCGACAAGACATAGTCTCCGATCGAGACTTCCTCGTCGACGGCCAGGTCGAGGATACGTTGATCGATCCCCTCGTAGCGCCCACAAACGAGAAGAAGCGCGGGACGATGGGACAGTTCCGACAGCTTTTCCTGGGTCAGCGGCTGGCCCTGGGGCGAGAGGTAGACCACATGCGCCTGACGGCCAGCGCCCATCTCGCCCGCCAATGCCTCGATGGCCGGAACCAGTGGCTCCGGTGTCATCACCATGCCGGGCCCGCCACCATAGGGAGAATCATCGACCGAGCGGTGTCGGTCCGTCGTCCAGTTGCGTAGATCGTGGGCCTTGACCGCGGCCGCCCCCTGTTGCTGTGCCGAATGGACGAAGGCCGTCTCCAGAAAGGCCGAAAAGAGTTGGGGGAAGATCGTCAGAATGTCGATTTTCAGCATCCAGTCCCCCTCAAACCGGCTCGAACAGACCGGGGAGATCGACCACGACGATGCGCCGGGCTGCCAGATCCACATCGGTCATCAAGTCTTGCGCGGTCGGGAGCAAGCGCCGAATCCCCTCCTCGTCTACGACAACCAGGACATCGTGTGCGCCGGTCTCCCAAATCTCGCGAACGGTCCCCAACTCGAGCCCATTCTCGGAAACGACCCGACAACCGATCAACTCATACCAATAGAATTCGCCCTCGGGTAGCACCGGCAGGTGGCTGGCCGGTGCCGAGAGAACACGTCCGACGAGTTTGCCGATCGCATCACGCCCCTCGATGCCATCGAATTTCAGCCGAACCTCGCCCTTGCGACCCAGACCACAGCCGTGCACGCGGTAGCGCCGCGCCTCCGGATCGGTGGCCGTGGTCCCGACCCAGACCGCTTCGGCGGCCAGCAACGGCTCGGGCCCATCTCCGGCGATGCGAACGCGAACCTCACCGTCCAGGCCATGGGGCCCGGCGATGACTCCGATCGCTATTCGTTCTTGAAGTGAGGTCATGGGCTGTCGCCGGCTCGCCGATCTTCGCAAGTCTCGCCGGCGGACAGGATCGAATGGGAAGACTCGATCGGAACGAAGTCTGCGATCGATCGCAGCGAGTCGATCACCCAGAGAGCGTGATCGAAAATTAGAGGGGATTGCTCGAAGCGTCGTGCGAAAACCGTGTAAGAGATCGTGTGAAAGATCGCACGACGAGTAGATCGGGAGAGCGGTCGAAAGTCAGTCGACGATGTCGAGACGCGTTCCATCACCATCGGCGGTTGCATTCAAGATCGCGCGCAACGCCTTGGCGACGCGCCCCTGCCGACCGATGACGCGGCCTCGATCCCCATCCGCGGTTTCGAGTTCGATCAAGTCGCCGTCGTCTTCAATGATGACATTGACTTCTTCCGGCTGGCTCACAATGGCCTTGGCCAGGAATTCCACGAGATCTGCTGAATCGTCGCCTTTTTCGGACATTAGTTTGACGATGCTCCTGCGGCCGCTGCGTTTCCGCCGCGCCGTATGCCGTTGACGAGACTACGAACTGTGCCGGAGAGCTGAGCGCCCTTGCCGATCCAGCTGTCGATGCCTTCGAGGTTCAATTTGACTGCCGGCGGATTAATCCGCGGATCATAGGTTCCAAGAAATTCGAGGGGTCGACCGTCGCGTTGCTTTCGCTCGTCGATCGCCATCACGCGATAGAAGGGGCGCTTCTTCGACCCCATGCGCATCATTCGAATCTTGACCATATTGCTTACGACCTTTCGGTTCTCTCAAATCTTGTGTCTGAGGTTGTATCTGAGGTTGTGTCTGAGATTGTGCCTGGTTCTGTTTCCGGTCCCCCTGCGCGGTCCGGGCGGACAGCGGGCAGAGGCGCTAAGCCGGCGCGCAACTTAGGGAAATCACCCGCTGCGGTCAACGGTCAGCGTCGTACGAGCCCCAAACGCCTCTGTTCCTTGGCCTCGAAGCAGGTCGAACAGGAATATTGTTCCTGATGGACCTTCTGGAGCCGGTCATATTCCTGGTCCAAGGCGACACGACGCACCATCGAAACCCGGTCCCCGCAGAAATCGCAGAGCTTGCCCAATTCTTCCTGGGGCTGATCGCCGCCGTCGGGCTGTTGCGTCCGGTGTTGTCCCTGATGGCCTGCCTGCATCTCATCCCCTTTTCTGACGGCCGCGAGCATAGCCGACCTGAAAGCGCAGCTCCCGCGGTGCGTCCTTGCCAAAGGTCCGTTCGAGGGCGGCCAACAGCTCCGGTTTTCGGAGTTGGAGCTGCTGGGACCAAACGGGGCTGTCGACCTCGAGTTCGAGCACTTCACCCCGCATGCCCAGCGGCCGGCAATGGGCTGCCACCTGCTGGCCCACGACTTCGTCCCAGCGTGCACCGATTTGATGCGCCTTCGCGACGCCGTCGAGGCCGAGTTCGCCGAGCACCTTGCCAATCAGATCCGCGACCGGCGTCGGCGTGCCCTTCCGGCGGCCCGCCCGCGGCGGACGACGGCTCATCGGGAGGGCCCGCGCGCGCCGCGATGATCCCGAAAGGCCATCCCCGTCGGCACCTTTGGATAGAAGAAGGTCGACTTCTGGGGCATGACCTCGCCTTCCGCCGTGGCGGCGAAGACATCGTCTGGGGTCATCGGATTGAGGTAGAGGGCGACCGTCCCCGCCCCTTCGGCCACTTCTCTCCCCGCGCGCATGGCGCTCTTGGGAAAACTCACCGCACCACCGCGGATCGCCTCACTGTCGAGACCGAAGACGACATCGAGTACTTCGGCCTCGATGATTCGAACCATCAGCTCGTCGGGTCTGGCCTCCGTCTGTCGAATGAGCAGCGTCGGCCCCTCGGCACAACTCGCGACAAAGGCCGGCACCGAGGCGAGCGGGGCGAGTTCTTTGGTGAGCAAGGCTTCGACCTCATCCGGAGCGACATCGGGAAGCCGCGTGATCGTCCAATTCGGCAACTGCGCTCGCCAGGATTCTTCGCTCGGTGCCGGAACCTCGCGCACGACGCGATGGATCGGCAGCAGCAGGCTCCCGGGCGCGTAGGCGTTGGCGAAGAATGCGATCGTCGATTGCCAGGGCGCGTTTTCAGTAACGCCATGCGCCTCGTTTTGTTGGCGCTGATATTCGAGCGCCGTCTCGTAGCGATGATGCCCATCGGCGATCACGCTGGGTCGCGCCGCCAGGAACGCACGCACTCGCTCGACTGCGTCGGGATCGGTCATTCGCCCGAGTCGATAGGCGACGCCGGCCTGATCCGTGGCTCTCCCGATCTCACCCTCTTCGAGTGCGCGAGCGAGCAGCGCGCCGAGTTCGTCGTCGCGGTCTTCATAGAGAAGAAAGACGCAGGACAAATTCGCTTCAGCGGCTCGCAGCAGCTTCAGCCGGTCCGCCTTGGGTCCTGCCAAGGTTCGTTCGTGCGGCCGAACGACGCGTGTCTCATATTCTTCGAGTGCGAGCTCCGCGATAAAGCCGATTCGTTCGAGCACCTCGCCCGAAGGCGCCGTAAATCGCTGACCCATCACGTAGTAGGCGGCCGCGTCGTCTTCAATCAAGACGCCACTTTCGCGCCAGGCATCGAGCGTCTCACGAATCCAGCCATAGTTCGACGCCGCTTCGTCTGCCGCGTCGCGGGTCAACTCGAAACGAATCGCGTTATGCGGATCGAGATCGAAGAAGGCGCCGCGCTCATCGGCGGCAATCACGTCGTAGGGGGGAACGATGACCTTCGACAAATCGACACGCTTGGTGTCGTAGCGAAGGGCTCTAAAGGGTCGGACGACGGTCATCGAATCTGCATCTCCTCAAAAAGGGGCGTCGAACTGAGTGGGCCGAGCGAAAGCGATCACAACGCAGCTCACGATCCCCAGACCTTCTCGAGCTGGCCTGGGTCGATGGCGCCGGAGCGCAAGATTTTCGGTTCGGCGCCCGTGCAGTCGACGACACTGCTCGGTTGCTCGGCGCCGGCGTCACAGAGCTGGCCGGATTCCGGGGTCGCGTAGAGAAGCGGCTGTTCGAACCCCTCTTCCGGCCCACCGCGTGTCGCCGCCTCGGCGCCGGCGACATCGACCGCAGGAGCCTGGCCACTGCGATTCAAACTCGTCGACGTGAGCGGCCCCATTCCCGCCTCATCGAGCGCGACGGCCAACAATTGAGCGATTGGATGAGGGCTGCAACGCAGACCGAGCGCACCGTCGACGCCCGCCACGCCCGAAGCGAATCGTCCTTCGCAGGGCACGACGATCGTGAGTGGCCCCGGCCAGAAGGCCCGCACCAAGCGCTCGGCCGGATCATTCAGACGACAACCGATTCGAAGCGCCGCCTCGACCGATCGAACGAGCACGGCCATCGGCTGGTTCGTCCGCCGCCCCTTCCAGCGAAAGATTCGATCGACCGCCTGCGGCCGATCCGCGCAGGCACCGAGTCCCCAGACGGTCTCCGTGGGATAGGCGACCAGTCCCTCGGCCGACAGTCTTTCGACGGCGGCCTCGAGCGATGCCTGGATCGTATCTTGTCGAGGCATTGGCAACCCGACTCAGCGATCGATCGCCCGCGACCCGATGTCACGGCGAAATTGCATTCCCTCGAAGGAGATTCCTTCAATCGCGGCGTAGGCTCGGTCCCGAGCCTGGGCGACGTCCGGGCCCCGCGCAGTCACACCGAGGACACGACCTCCGGCGGTTTCGAAGCCTGCACCCGAAGTAGCCGCCCGCGTGCCCGCATGAAAGACCACCAATGAATCATCCGTCACCATCTCGTCCAACCCCGAGATGGCACGGCCGACTTCGTAGTCACGCGGGTAGCCTCCGGAGGCCAGCACGACACAGACCGCCGCCTCGCCCCAACCGATCGCAGTCGCCGGATCGAGGGTCTGACGCGCCGAAGCATCGAGGATTGGCAGCAGGTCGCCCTCCATGCGCACCATCAAGGCCTGGGTCTCTGGGTCTCCGAAACGAACGTTGAATTCGATCACATAGGGATCGCCCTCGGCGTCGATCATCACGCCGACGAAAAGCACACCCTGGAAGGGGCGCCCCTCCTTGGCCATACCCCGAATCGTCGGATAAACGATTCGCTCGAGCATCTTCTTCTCAACCTCGTCGCTCACAACGGGCGGCGGCGAGTAGGCACCCATCCCGCCGGTATTTTCGCCTTCGTCACCCTCGAGCGCGCGCTTGTGATCCTGGGCCGCGGCGAGCGTCACGATCTGTTCGCCATCTGTAATCGCGTAGTAGGAAGCCTCTTCTCCCTGGAGCCACTGCTCGATTACCAGGCGATCGCCGGCATCGCCGAAGCGACGCGCCCCCATCATTTCGTCGATCGCGGCATGAGCGGCCGCCGCATCGTTGCACATCGCCACGCCCTTGCCGGCCGCAAGCCCGTCCGCCTTGACCACGCACGGTGTCCCCAGGCCATCAACATACGCGTGCGCGCGGTCGCTCTCCTCGAAGACCGCATAGGCGGCCGTTGGAATCGCGTGGCGCTCCATGAAATCTTTCGCAAAGGCCTTGCTGCCTTCAAGCTGGGCCGCGGCGGCGGAAGGTCCGAATACGGCGATGCCTACCTCGCGCAAACGGTCGGCCATGCCCGCTGCGAGCGGATCTTCCGGTCCGATCACGACGAGCTCGATCGCCTCCTCTTGTGCGAGGGCGAGTACGGCATCAAGGTCCGAGGCCTTCGTTTCGGGATGGCATTGCGCGAGTTCGGCGATGGCGGCACTTCCCGGTGCGGCATGCAGACTTGTTAGTTTCGGGCTCTGCGCGAGTTTCCAGACCAACGCATGCTCGCGCCCACCGCCGCCGACGACCAATACCTTCAAGGATCTTCCTCCCCCATGCGAGCTTTTCGACGGTCGAATTAATGGCTAGTGGCGAAAGTGACGGGTCCCCGTCATCAGCATCGGAACACCCAACGCATCGGCGGCCGCCACAACCTCTTCGTCGCGATTCGAACCGCCCGGCTGAATCACAGCCCGCGCACCCGCCTTCACCGCCGTCTCGAGGCCGTCCGCAAAGGGGAAGAAGGCATCACTCGCCAACACGGATCCCTCCAGCGATAGCCCCACACGTTCCGCCTTGGCCGCCGCCGCATGAACGGCATCGACCCGCGACGTCGCCCCACCGCCAATCGCCAAGGTCCGATCGGCCGCGGCAAAGACGATGGCATTGCTCTTGACGTGCTTGACGACCCGCCAGGCGAATTCCATCGCGACGCGCTGCTCCTCGCTTGGCTCGGTCTTCGTGGCCAGGGTGGCGGTCTTGACTTCTTCCGGTGCCGGATCGGCCTCCTGAACCAGAAGGCCGCCGAAGACGCGCCGCACCTCGACCTGCCCGGGGTCGATCTTCGAGCGATCAAAAGCGAGCAGCCGTCGGTTCTTCTTTTTCTTCAGGCGTTCGAGGGCTTCGTCCGTGAAGCTCGGACCGATCAGGACTTCGGTGAAGATCTCGTCGACCTTGGTCGCAAGCTCGAGATCGAAGGGCCGATTCGAGACGATGATTCCGCCAAAGGGCGAATCCGGATCCGTGGCGAAGGCATTTTCATAGGCCTCGAGTGGCGAGTGGCCGGCACCGACACCGCACGGCGTGTTGTGCTTGAGGATGGCGACGACCGCACGGTCGGCGGGATCGAAGTCGACGATCAGGGCGAGCGCCGCCTGGGCATCGATCAGGTTGTTGTAGGAGAGCGCCTTGCCGTGCAACAACTCCGCCAGCTCGAGGAAGCCGCCGTAGAGGGCAGCTCTTTGATGTGGGTTTTCTCCATAACGAAGCTCGGTCGCCTTCTCGAGGGAGATCATGAGCGAATCGGGAAACACCTCTGCTTCGATCTCGGGATCGTGCTCCGCCAGCCACTGCGAAATCGCTGCGTCATAACTGGCCGTATGTTGGAAGGCCTTGAGCGCGAGTCGACGTCGCGTCGCACCGGTCAAACCCCCGGCTTCGCGCAATTCAGTGACGACGACTTCGTAGTCCGCGGGATCGCAGACGACGCCGACGAAGGCGTGGTTCTTCGCCGCCGAGCGAATCATCGAGGGCCCGCCAATGTCGATCTTCTCGACCGCTTCGGCCCGGGTGACATCGGCTCTCGCGACGGTTGCTTCGAAGGGATAGAGATTGCAAACGACCAGATCGAGCACACGAATGTCGTTGGCTGCGAGATCCTTTTGATCGGCTTCGAGATCACGCCGCGCAAGAATTCCGCCATGGATCTTGGGATGCAGGGTCTTCACCCGGCCGCCCAGCATTTCGGGGCTCGCCGTCAACTCCGCCACGTCGAGCACTGCCAATCCCGCGTCGCGAATCGCGCTCGCGGTTCCGCCCGAGGCCACCAATTCGACTCCGAGGCCATCGAGGTCCTTGGCCAACGCGACGAGTCCGGCTTTGTCGGAAACGGAGAGCAGAGCGCGCACGACCTGGACCGGCGTTTCGCCGCCCGAATCGCTCTTACCGCTGGTTGAAGAAGTACCTGTTCGGGTCTTCGACGAATCGCTGGGGGGCATCCGGTCCTTCTCCCTCTTCTTGGACTGTTCTTCGATCGGCTATCGACGATCGACTCTCTACTTTTCTACTTTTCTACGTCGCCTCTTGGGCCGCCCTACAGACCGCCTCCAGGCGCCGCGAATCCGCCGCGACCGCCATCGCGCCCGTCGAGCGCGCCACGCA
>CAZMFM010000016.1:23616-43958 GCA_964565565.1 uncultured Spirochaetaceae bacterium
CAAAGTCGCTGCAACAGGCTGACAAAGTCGATTTTCACGCGTCTTCCGCGGCGATCCTGAACGGGGAATCTGGTGGGCTGGCAGTGTTGTAACCGCGCGCGGACGCGGCGTCAAACCGCTGAATCCCTCGGACCCGGATCCATCGCCGGAGGCAATCCGGACCCGACCACACGCGGCACCCTTTGCCCCACACCGACCAGGATTTCGTAGCCGATCGTGCCGGCCGCGCGGGCTAGATCCTCGACGGGAACCCGAATTCCCTCCGCCGTTCGACCAAAGATCGTGGCGACCTGGCCAAGCTCGACGGACGCCTCGCCGACGTCGACGGTGACGTAATCCATCGACACCCGGCCAACGATCGGCCGCATCGCGCCCGCCAGAAAAACTTCCCCCCGTCCAGCCAGGGATCGGGGTAGACCATCCGCATAACCGAGCGGCAGCGTCGCGACCCGGGTATCCCCGGCCGCACGCCAGGAAGCCCCGTAGCCAACGCCCTCCCCCTTCGCGACATCTCGAAGCGCGACCACGCGCGCAGCCAACGTCATCACCGGGTCGAGATCGAGGGACTCTGCGCTGCGCTCGGCAAAGGGCGAAACGCCGTAGAGCATCAAGCCCGGGCGGACCGCCGAGGTCACGATCCCGGCTACCTCGGTCTCGATCTTGGACAACCGAAGCAATCCTGCCGAGTTCGCGACATGCGTCTCGAGTTTCGACGAAGCGCCGTCCTCTGCTGGGACATGACATTTCTGAAGCACCTTCCCGAACGCCGCGACCTGATCCCTGCTGGCCCGGGGATCCTCGTCGTCGGCGCAGGCCAGATGCGTGAATAGCCCCGTCAGCTGCAATTGCGGTGTGTTGGCGATTCGTTCGAGCAGATCCGCGGCCTGGCGACTTGGAACGCCCATTCGGTGCATTCCGGTATCAATCTCGACCTCGACAGAAAGTCGCGAGGCGCTGCGTCCCAGGGAACGCGCCAATTCGAAGCCGCGTTGATCGTGGAGGACCGGCGTGAGTCCCCATTTCAGGGCGCGTTCGGCCGACGCCCGGTCTTCCAGCCCGCCGAGCAGAAGAACCGGCGCCACGATGCCGGCCCTGCGTAACTCGGCGCCCTCTCCGACCGAGACGATGGCCAGCCGCGAAACGCCTTCGGCCAACAAGGCGCGGGCCGTCTCCGCGGCACCGTGTCCGTAGCCGTCCGCTTTGACGACACCGATCACCGCCCGACCCCGCGCACAATCGATCGCGCGCCGCGCATTGTGGCGCACGGCTTCCCGATCGATCCAGGCCCAGACCGGCCGCTCTTCTCCCGAATCGTGCATCGCCCACTCCCGCCGGAGCCTCGGGTCGTGAGTCTCCGGGCGCGAGAATACCGCAGGTCGGCGGCGGTCCGAGAGCCCGTCGGGTATGTTGCCAAGCCAGACCATGGCGGGCCGCGAGGTGCGAACGCCCGGAGAGCATCGACCCATGAGCGTTTCGAAAGACGATTCCCGACTTGAGTTCGAAGTCGTCGTCAACGGCGACACGAGGAAGCTCGCGGCCTCGTGCTCCGTCGCCGAACTGCTCGTGGACCTCGAAATGGCCGACTGCCGCGTCGCGGTCGCCGTCAACCGGGATATCGTATTGCGATCGTCGTACCCGGACGTTCACCTGGCGCACGGTGATCGAATCGAAATTCTCGAAGCAGTGGGAGGCGGCTAGCAATGAGTACCCTGAATGAGTCGAACGACGAGAGCAACACGTCGGGCTGGCAGGTCGGTGAATACAAATTCGAGTCCCGGCTGATCATCGGCACCGGAAAATACGAGAATTTTGAACAGAACCTCGCCTGCGCAGAGGCAGCCGGCGCAGAAATGATCACCGTCGCGCTGCGCCGCGTGAATTTCGACGCCACCAAGGGCCCGCGTCTACTCGACGTCATCTCGCCCAAACGCTTCGTGATCCTGCCCAATACGGCCGGTTGCTACACCGCTGAAGACGCCATCACGACCGCCAAGATGGGTCGCGAATTGCTCGAGACCGACCTGATCAAACTCGAAGTCATCGGCGACGAACGCACACTTTTCCCCGATGTGCCGGCCACCCTCGAAGCCGCCAAGGCTTTGGTCGACGACGGCTTCACGGTCCTTCCCTACATCACCGATGACCCGGTCGCCTGCCAACGCCTCGAAGCGATGGGTTGCCCTGCCGTCATGCCCCTGGCCGCGCCCATCGGTTCGGGCATGGGCATCCGCAATGCCGCGAATCTACGCATCATCCTCGAAACCGTCGAAGTCCCGGTCATCGTCGATGCCGGCGTGGGCACCGCAAGCGACGCGGCCGTCGCGATGGAACTCGGTGCGACCGCGCTTTTGATGAATACGGCGATCGCGCATGCGAAGGACCCACTGAAAATGGCGACGGCGATGCGACACGGCGTCCTCGCCGGACGCATGGCCTACGAAGCGGGACGCATGCCGCAGCGACTCTACGCCTCCGCCTCGAGCCCCCTCGATGGCACGGCGACCTTCTAGCATTCCTCGCAGTCCGATTCTTTGTGCGGTGCTCGACGCGCCGGCACTCGGTGCGAAGCCGGATGCGCTCGCCCGGGGACTCTTTGGTGCAGGCGTCGACTGGATCCAGTTGCGGGATCGGGCGCTTTGCGCGCAGTCCCTGGTGCAGCTGGCTCGGCTGCTAGTCGCTGCTCGCGATGGCGCCAATCGTGACGACGCGAACCCGGGCAGGAAACGACGTGTGATCGTGAACCGACGCCTCGATATCGCACTTGCGGTGGCGGCGGACGGTGCCCATCTCGGATTCGATGCACTCGACGAGCGGGCAGCGCGTCGACTGCTGCCCGGCGACGCGACGATCGGTCGTTCCCTGCATTCCCTCGCGGAAGTCGAGGCGCACGCGAAGATGGAGCTCCCGGGACAGCGCTATGTTCATCTCGCTCCGATCTGGGATCCGATCTCGAAGAAGGCCTCGCGCTCCGTGCTCGGCCTCGACGAGCTCGAGCGCGCCTGCCAATTCGGACTTCCGGTTCTCGCGCAGGGGGGAATCGACGCCGCGCACGCCGCCGAGGCCGTCGACGTGGGTGCCGCCGGCATCGCCGTGACTGGAATCCTCTCCGACGCGAGCAGCCCGATGGCCGTTGCGAGGCGGCTCCGCTGCGCAATCGACGGGCAATTCTTGCCGGATGAGTAGAATAGAACGTGGCGAACCCCGATCGAAGGTGAACCGAAGAAGGCTGACCGGCTTCAGAGTCTGCGGATGGCCGGGCGAAGCTCGCGCCGACACCCAGAGACGTGTGCTCGAATCCCGGTGCGCCCCCGGGTTGGAGCGATGACGGAATGACGATGAATTTGGATCGATTGGAATGGGCGCTTGGCCGAGACACGACGTCTCGACGGGCTGTGTTGCGTCCGCGCCAGGCGGCAATGTGCAGCCTCGAGACGCGTCGCCAACGCGCCCGCTCGGCGCGTACCGGACACTCCCGATCTTCTTCCTCCCCGCTCGCTGTACTTCTTCTGTTCGTCCTGACGCTCGGGATGACCACGGCGAGCCATGCCGGTGATCCGTTCTTGCGACACACCGCAACCGTGGATGTCGTGCGGGAAGTCGGCCCGAGCGTGGTCAACATTACGACCGAACGCATCACGACGAGTGCCAGCCCGTTCCGTAGTCGCACCGGCGGCGATCCCGTCTTCGACGATTTCTTCCAGAACTTTTTTGTACCCAGATCCCAGACCGTTCAGAGCCTGGGCTCCGGCGTCATCTTCGACGCCCAGGGACATGTGCTGACGAATGAGCACGTCGTAGCCCGCGCGGATCGGGTTCGGGTCACGATCGCGGACGGCCGGGAATACGATGCGGAGCTCGTGGGTGCGGACCCGAATAACGATCTCGCGGTTCTCAGGATTCTGACCGACGACGATCTGCCGTTTTCTGAGCCCGGCATTTCGGACGATTTGATGGTGGGCGAGCCGGTGATCGCGATCGGGAATCCCTTTGGCTTTTCGAATAGCGTGACGACGGGGGTGATCTCGGCCACGAATCGATCCGTGCGATCCCAGGGCAAGGACTTCACGGTCCACGGTCTGCTGCAAACCGACGCCTTGATCAATCCAGGCAATTCCGGCGGTCCGCTGCTGAACGCCGAAGGGCAACTGATCGGAATCAACACTGCGATCTTTGCCGGGGCCCAGGGAATCGGTTTCGCGATCCCGATCAATGTCGCCAAGCGCGTGATTCATGAATTGCTGCTCTACGGAGAAGTCCATCCCGTCTGGCTCGGCCTCGAATTCCAGGACATCGATCCGCCGCTTCGCGAAATACTCGATTTGCCCAACGGCATTTCCGGCGTACTCGTCAGTCGGCTTCATCCCGGGAGTCCTTCCGCGCGGGCCGGCATTCAGCGCGGGGACATTGTTGCCGGGGTGGATGGACGTTCGGTCAAGAACGCGCCGGAACTCTTCGAGATGCTCAAGGGCCTGACCGCCGACCAGACGCTTCGCCTCACCCTCTATCGGGACGGGGAGTCCCGCGTCGTCTCCGCCGTCGCCGAAGAGCTACCCCAGACGATGGTGCACAACATCGCGCGGCAGAAGCTCGGACTCGAGCTGACCCGATCCGAAACACGCCGCGCCTTCGAAGTCACCGACGTCGATTCGGGATCCGCTGCGGAAACCCTCGGCCTGCGCGCTGGCGACTTCCTGCTCGGGATCAACGGCGTCGCACTCAATTCGAATGAAGATCTGCGCCGCGCCGTGGCGCGGCTTCGCGGCCGTACACGGGCCCTGGTCGTGGTCCAGAGAGGACCCGGCCGATACCATCTAACGCTTCCGCTCTTGCGATGACTGCCCTGTGTTCATTGAATCCAATCGGAAAACCGAAAGCGCACAAAAGAACGTCTTCGGAACGAGGAGAACAAACGTGCAAAAATTTCTGATCCCGATGCTGGCTGCCGTCTTGACCGTTTTCGGTTTCGGTGCGGGTCTAGAGCTAGGCTCCGGTCTCGAATTGACTTCATTAATCGGCCCGAAGACCGTGCAAGCACTCGACTTTTTCGGCAACTCCGATGAGGACGAAGTGCCCGAGTCGCGAGCCGAGCGCGACACCTTTTGGCGCTCGGACAGCGACTTCCCGGAGATCCAACCCATCGGCATCCCAACCAGCTTTGCCGACCTGGCCGAGCGCGTGGCGCCTGCCGTCGTCAGCATCCAGACCAGCGGCATGGTCGCGACCCGCCAACCCGCCTTCCCCCCCGGCTTCTTCGGCGGCAATCCCTGGCACCAGCCCGGCATGCCCCAGGAACGCCGAAGCAGCGGCGAAGGCTCCGGCTTCGTGATCTCCCCGGACGGCTATATCGTGACGAACAATCATGTCGTCGCCGACATGGACGAAATCAAGGTCCACTTCCTCGATGGCACCGAGCTCGAGGCCAAGGTCGTCGGCCGCGACCCGAAGACCGACATCGCCCTGCTCAAGGTCGACCCCGGCAATCAAATGCTCGACACGATCGCACTCGGCGACTCCGAGATCGTCCGCCCCGGAGATTGGGTCGTCGCCATCGGAAATCCCTTTGGCCTCGCGCACACGGTGACCGCCGGAATCGTCTCGGCCAAGAATCGGCGCGACGTGATGGACCCCAAGCTCTACGAAGATTTCATCCAAACCGACGCGGCGATCAACCCGGGCAACTCGGGTGGCCCCTTGATCGATCTTCGCGGTCGCGTGATCGGGATCAACACCGCGATTCGCAGCGGCGCCAATACGATCGGCTTCTCGGTTCCCATCAACCAGGCCAAACAGATCCTGCCCCAGCTTCGTGCCGAAGGGCACGTGACGCGCGGTTGGCTCGGCGTCTCGATTCAGAACGTCACCAAGGAAATCGCAGATCACTTCGAACTCGAAGAGGCGAGTGGCGCGCTGGTTTCGCAAGTCCTGCCGGACACACCGGCCGAAAAGGGTGGCGTCTTGATCGGGGATATCATCGTCGAATTCAACGGAGAGCCAATCAAGCGATGGAATGATCTCCCGATCGTCGTCGCCAACACAGCCGTCGACACCAAAGCCAAGGTCGTCGTCATTCGCGACGGCCAACGACAGACACTCAAGATTCGCATCGGCCGACTCGACGACCCCGATCAAGTCGCTTCGGTCGCCGACGACGAGCAAGAAGGCACCGAAGCCCTTGGCCTCCGTGTTCAAGGCCTGACGAAGGAGCTGGCCTCGGAGCTCGGCCTGGAGGATGCCAGCGGCGTGATCGTGACCGAAGTGATGCCGAACGGCCCGGCCGCCGAGGCAGGCATCCGGCGCGGCGACATCATCATCGAACTCGAACGACAAGCCGTCAACAACCTCAACGATCTCGCGAAGGCCCTTGATCAATCGAAGAAGAAGGACAACCTCCTGGTTCTGGTCCGACGTGGGGGCAGCACGCTCTTCGTCCCCCTCAACCGCGCCGGCTAGGCGGGCGGCGCAGGGGTGGCGGCGGCGCGAGACAACGGATTCCGGTCTCTAGTCGGTTGAAGGATCGTTCTCCGGCGCGCCCTCGATCGAGCGGTGTTGGTAGAGTTCGCCATCGTCGAACCCCTGCTGCCGGTAGTACCCGCGCGTCCCAATCGCCGAGATGACGGAGAGCCGCCGGTATCCGGCTTTTCCAGCCATTGCCTCAGCGACCCGCAAGAGTCGCCGACCGAGACCGCGATGTTGGGCGCGGCCACCCGAGGCCGCACCGATCTGAACCGATCCCCCATACACGTGCAGCTCGCGGATCAGCGCACTCTCGCCCAACTCGACGATGAAGGAGGATTTCTCGGGCAACGAAAGCCTGAGGAATCCGACGATTCGATCATCCGCCGTGACCAATTCGAGAAAGACCTCGCGCCCGGCTTTCGTTGGGTAGCGGGTCTCGACCAATTCGAGTTCCAGGGCCTCGAATGCCTGATCGCGAATTTCACGCTGCCTGATTTCCACGAGCCGTAGACCGCGCCGCGAAATTTCGGCCTCCGCGATCTGACGAAAATTCGTACGTTTGTTGCCGGCCACGATGTCATCCGAAGAAATGTCCCGAATCACCCGGGTGACGCGACACCACCGGGGTACGCGCGGCAATGCGTCGGCCACGACCCGGAGTAGTTCCTCGTCTTCGTAGGGGCGCCACTCGCCTCGCCGCCAGGGCCCCATCAACTCCGCGGTCTCGACCAGGCTACAGGGATAGAGCTTGAGTTCGTCGGGACGAAAAGACGGATCATCGAAGAGCCGGCCGAAGTCTTCACAATCGCTTTCTGGCGTCGCGCCCAACAAATTCGCCATCCAATGAACGTGGAGTTTGAAGCCGGCGCGACGCAGCAGGTCGAAGGCGCGGCGGGTTGCGTCGACATCATGACCGCGGCGATTCAATTCGAGAATCCGATCGTCGAGGCTCTGGACGCCGAGCTGAACCTTGGTTGCGCCGAGTCGCCGCAGGCGAATGACCTCTTCTTCGTCGATATGATCCGGTCTCGTTTCAAGTACCAACCCAACACACCGTGCACCCGCCGATTCATTGCGCCGCTGCGCCTCGGCAAGTCTCTCCCAATCCGACTCTTCCTCAGCAACGACAAGCTTCCCCTGCAATTCATCTTGCAAGAAACGCGTCACCCTCTGGTTGTACGGATTCTTCGAAAACGCGTCGCCGACAATCTCCGCATCGATTTTTTCGAAATCCGGTGTCGTCGGCTCGAAGGCATCGCGCCCGTCGAGCCCGGCCCCAAAATCATTCATCGCCTCGAGGCAACGCGAAACGAAATGGATCTGATAGGCCAGCGGATAGAAGGACCAGGTCCCGCCGAGTACGATCAACTCGATCTTGTCCGTCGGATGCCCGGTCGCATCGAAAGCCGCCAGCCGATTCCAGGTCTGCAGATAGGGATCGAAACGATTGTTCGCAGCGCGCTGTGCCCCGGGCTCGTCGGCGAGATAGCTCTTCGGCATCCGCACATCATTCGGGCAGAAGATGCATTGGCCGGGACAGGGAAAGGGTTTGGTCAATACGGTCAACGGCGCGACACCACTTTGTGTTCGAACCGGTCGGCGTTGCACGCGCCTTCGAAAACGCGCCTCATCGAAGCGAAAGTCATCTTCCGGGGCGAAGGCACGGAACGCCGCGATCAGTTGACTGCGCGAAAAGAAGCCGCCCTCAGGCTTGGCATGCGCGCGCAGGAGCGGCTCCATGATCTCGGACGAGAGCGGGTCGGGCCGATCGTCGGGCACCGCCTCGATGGCACGCAACAAGGGTACGAGCGACTCGCGCATCGGCCTCGGGTCGAAGGAACGATCGGGCCCACGCCCGCGAAAGCGGCCCGCCAATCGCGGGGCCGGAGCCTCGGCTTCGCCCGCGCCCTCACATCCCGGGTCCTGTTTATTATCGTCCATGGTCAAGCTGACGTCCTCGGTCGACGAGTTTAGGCCGCTGCGCCGGCTTCGCCCGAGAGGCCGACCGACCGTGTCCGCCTGCGCCTGCCCGAGCCCGAGTGCGAGCTACGCTCCCGCAGCGATGAACATGGACCAGCGAACCCGAAGCCAGCTCCTGGCGCTCTCCGAAGCCTTCTACCGCGCCCACGCCGAAGCGTTTGACGCCAGCCGTGGTCATCAGGCCTGGCCGGGCTGGCAGCGGTTTCTCGATTGGCTCCCCTCACCCGAATCGACGCGCGGCACCCCGGATTCAAGGCTCACCACCCTCGACATTGGCTGCGGCAATGCGCGACTCGTTTCGTTCCTGGACGCCGCCGGCTTCCAGCTCGCCTATACCGGGGTCGACGCCAACGCCGCTCTACTCCGTGCGGCTGGCAAACGGTTGGCGGAACGGCCCGGCGACGATTGCCAATTGCTGCAACAGGATTTTCTCGCCTCCGATCAACCCGGGGACCAGCTCCCGACCGGACCCTTTCGTCTGATTACGATCATGGGCGTAATGCATCATGTTCCCGGACGCGATTGGCGGCTGCGATTGTTGCAGGCGGCCGCCGAACGGCTGTCCCAAGGCGGAATCCTCGCACTCGCGACCTGGCAATTCGCTGGTCGGGCAAGATTTGCACGACGCCGCGTCCCCTGGTCGACGCTTGGTCCCGTTCTCGGCGAGGCCGTCGACGTTGGGCGGCTCGAAGACGGCGACTCGCTACTGCGCTTTGGTGACGACCCGGATCTGCCTCCCCGCTATTGCCATCAGGTGGCCGACGCGGAGTTCGAGGCCTGGCCGAACCAACTCGGCCTCGAAACCCTCGCCGACTACCGCGCCGACGGCGCACAGGGCGACCTCAATCGCTACTGGATCCTTACGCGGCGCTGATCGGGTCGTGCTCACGAAGCGGATCCGTCAAATGAGTCCTTTTTCCCACAGTACTTCATAATTTGCACAGGCTGGCCGATGCACACACCGGGTATGTGCAAACACAAACGGGCAATCCTGGCCGCATTCGTCTGCGGGCTCTGGCTTTTCTCCTCTTTCCCTGCCTCGGCAGAAGGATCGGCGGAGTCGGCTCCGGGCTGGGTGCGGGAGATCACCGAAAGCCCGGAATTCGTCGCACTCGAAGCGCCGGCGGTCGAGGCCTACCAGGCTTTGCTCGAACGATCTCCAGCCGCGCGCCAACTCGACGATTTCGCCGCGACACATAACGGACGACTCATCCTCGGCGCGCTGGCGCTTTTCTTTCTCGCACTGGCCATCGCAGCACGACGCCTACGCGGAACCGGAGAGCTCACGCTGCGCCTGATCTTTCCCAATGAAGTCGAAGGCGAGTTCGACGTCCAACTCTCTCGTAAGAGCCATCGTCGTGCACGCGCGAACGGCGCTCGAAGCACCGCTCTTCATACACGTTCGAGTGTTCGCCGTGAGACGCAAATGGACCGCCTCGCCCCGGGCACCTGGTTTCTGACGATCGAGGGAGAGCTCCGTGCACCCAAATCGAGCGCAACGCTTGCGAACATTCGCGAAGAGATCGAACTCGAAATCACGGCCAAAGAATGCACATCCATCGAACAAGCCCTTCCCGAGGTTGAAGTGCCCGTCGATTTCCGAATCCACTGGGATCGCCAGCCGGCGCGGGACGTCGGTCTCGCTCTGCGCGGTCGACCGGAGTCGCTGCGTTATGCCGCCCAGGGAAGAAGCCGGAGCCAGCTTCCGCTCGGCGAATACATCATGTTGATCGGTGCCGGCGATCGGGTCGTCGAGCAACCGATCTGCCTGGCCGACTACGAACCCCAGACCGTCCAGATCGACCTCGCCTCCGTCGCTGGCGTGGTCTTCAAGGGCTGCCCTCCGGCAGTGACACCCTTTCTTCAGGGCGATCTCGGCGATGCGGCCCGAGCGCTCGAACGGGATGGACAAGCCGAAGTCGCCTCCTTGCTCTTGGCGCGCCTCCATCAGGATCAGGGGCAGACCGAGCGAGCGGCCGAACAGCTCGAAAACGCCGGCAGAAGCCAGGAAGCAGCGGAATTGCGCCGTTCGATCTCGGACTTCGATCGCGCCGCACTGCTCTTTGAGGATGCCGGGGACCTGCGCCACGCAGCCGAAATGTATGACGCGGCCGAATCCTGGCCGGAAGCGGCACGCGCCTATGCGGCGCTCGAAGAGTGGACGGAGGCGGCTCGGTGTTTCGAACTCGGCGGGGACCAGGACGCCTTGATCGGAGCCCTCGAAGCGCAGGGCGAACTCTTTCGCGCGGCGGCACTGGCTTCAGAACTCGACGATCGCGCTCGCTCGATCCGACTCTTGCAACAGGTCGGCCCGAAGCATCCGGAATATGGTCGCGCCGTCGAATTGCTGGCCCTCGCCTTCGAACAGGAAGGCCATCTCGATCTCGCCGCGAACCAACTCGAACGCCGAATCGAATCCCTCACAGGCGGGGAGAGTTCGGCACAACTCGAGATCCATCTCGCGGAGTTGCTCGACGAGACCGGTGAATTCGGCCGCGCCTTGTCCGTGCTCGAAAAGCTGCGTGATCGCGAGCCCACCTATCCCGAGGTCGCCACGCGCATCGAGGCGTTGCGCAAGAAATTATCCGGACCGTCTCAAAGCAATGTCGTCACGGCCGGCTTCGCGCCCCCGGCGGGTGCGACGGCCTTCGTCGCCGAAGATCGATACGAGATCATCGAAGAAATCGGTCGCGGCGGAATGGGCCTCGTCTACAGAGCGCGTGATCGCCGACTCGGTCGCATCGTCGCCTTGAAGCGCATGCCGGAAAACCTGCGCGATCATCCCGGCGCGGTTTCGCTCTTTCTCGGCGAGGCGCAGGCGGCTGCGCGCATGAACCACCCCAATATCGTCACGCTCTACGATGCCGATCAGGAAAACGGACACTTCTTCATCACGATGGAGCTGCTCGAAGGCCTGCCGCTGAACACCATCCTGAAAGAGCGCGGGCGATTCGGTCCACGCGACACGGCCCGGTTGGGCTTCCAGGTCTGTGCCGGCCTGCAATTCGCCCACGATCAGGGAATCGTCCATCGCGATATCAAGACCGCCAATCTCTTCATCACGAAAGAGCGCAGCCTGAAGATCATGGACTTCGGATTGGCAAAGATTCTCGAGGCCGTCCGCGACAAGGGCGCGACCTTGATCGCGGGAACGCCCTTCTACATGGCCCCGGAGCAGGCGGCCGGAAACGTCTCGGATGGCCGGACCGATCTCTACGCGCTGGGCATAACACTCTTCGAATTGTCGACCGGCCAATTGCCCTTTTCGGAAGGCGACGTCGCGGAGCAACATCGCAACGCCCCGCCCCCGGACGCCTCGTGCCTCGCCCCCGACTACCCGCCAGCCCTCGCGGAGTTGATCACACATCTGATGGCCAAATTGCCGGAGCAGCGACCGGAGAGCGCACGGATCGTCGCAGACCGGCTGACCAAAATCATCGAGAGCACTTGATTCCGACGGCCAAGGCCGCCGGCGGCTTGTCGGCCCCTTCGATTCGCGGCCGACGCCCGAGCAAATCCGAATCAGATCGACCGACCCCCGGATTCGTCTGCGTTCGTCCGAGTGGGCTCAGATCTCCTGCGAACTTTCTCGACTAGAGCGTCGTTCGAACAGGCTCGCCGGACGCCGTTTCGTCTGGCTCTTCCTTCGCGATCGCCGTCTGCAATTCCGCGAGTTCCCGAGCCGCGCTCTTGTGGCCCTGCTCTGCAGCGCGGCCTAGCCAATCGAGCGCTTCTTCCGGCTCGAGGCTCTGCGAAATCTTTCGGGAGTACATGCCGCCCAGATTGTATTGGGCCGAGGCATAGCCCTGCTCCGCGGCCATCCGCCACCAATGCTCGGCTTCGGTGGGATTGACGTCCACGCCCTGCCCGGTCAGATAGATGGTCCCAAGCATATTCTGTGCGCCAGGATGCTGGTGTTGCGCCGCCAACCGATACCAACGAAGCGCTTGCTCGAAACTCTGCTCGACGCCTAACCCCTTCAGATAGAGCACGGCGAGGTTGTTGCAGCCATCGGCATCGCCCTGTTCGGCGGCCATGCGACTCCAGCGGAGCGCTTCGTCGTAGCGTTGGATGACGCCATCGCCGCGCGCATAGAGATAACCGAGTTGTGCCTGCGCTGGGGCATATCCCTGCTCGCCGGCCAGCCTGTAGAAGCGGACGGCTTCCGAGGCATCGCGCGGCGTCAAGAGTCCTTCGTCATAGATCACGGCGAGCCGGTATTGGGAAATGTCAGAGCCTTGATCCGAGGCTTCACGATAGAAGGCGATCGCCGCCTCCGGGTCTGGATCGACGCCGAGGCCATCTTCGTGTGCCTCTCCGAGGCGGTGCAGCGCGCCGCGATGTCCGAGATCCGCGGCCCGGCGCCATAGCGCAACCGCCATGACCGGGTTCGGCGGCCCGCCTTCGCCACGCTTCGTGAGTTCGCCTAACATGAAGAGGGCCGGTGCATCCCCAGAATCGCCCGCCCGGGTGAGCCAACGACGACCTTCGACCAGATTGCGATCGGCCCCCTCGGCGGTCACGAGCATCAGGCCGAGTTCAGACTCGGCTCGGGCCAATCCCTGTTCGGCGGCCAGGCTGAACCAGCGAAGCGCTTCGGATTGATTGCGTGCCCGATCGGAATCTTCCGACTCGCCGGCTGCGTCACGATAGAAGAGTCCGACGGCAAGCTGCGCCTCAACCTCGCCCGAGGCAGCCCGATCGAGCAGCGCGGCGGGCGGCGCGCTCTGTCGCGAACTGCCGTCGCGCATCGCGCCGATTTCGTTGCAAGCCCCGAGTCCGAGAACGAGAAGCCCCAAGAGAATCGATCGACCCCATCGGCCCGATCGCCCATGGCTCGACCAGCTCGGCTGGCCCATTTTGGTCCACATATCAAAACCTCCGCGCGACCGTTCGACGGCTGCGTCCTGATTGCGTCATCGGCGTAATCGGAGGGTGGATTGAGTACGGAATCGTCCGTGCTGGGGATCTTCGAATCGCACCAGCGGAGCGCGCCCCCGGCCCAAGGCGGCGAAAAGGACGCCAGGCGGAGATCGCGGCGAGAACTGCGGCGCAGCCAGCCCTCGAAATTCAGCTCCGGGGCGGCCCTAGACCGGCCGCGGATCGACACGCTTCGAGAATCGGCATCGCCAACTCCCGAGCACGCCCGGCGCCAACTCGAAGGATCGCCTCGATCTCCTCCGGCTTCTCCTCGAGTTCGGCGCGGCGCGCGCGCATCGGCTCGAAATAGTCCATCAAGCGCGCGAGCAGATCCTTCTTCACGTCGCCATAACCGAGCCCCCCGGCGCGGGCTCGCTCGAACATTTCGTCTCGCTCCGCCTCCGTCGCGAAGAGACTCCACAACGCAAAGACCGCCTGACTCGTATCCTTCGGATCTTCAACCGGCGTCGAATCCGTCTGGATTCCCATCACCGCTTTCTTGACCGCACCCTTGGCCGCGAACATCGAGACCGTATTGCCATACGACTTGGACATCTTCCGGCCATCGGTACCCAGAACCGTGGCCGTATCGTCCAGGATATAGGGCTCGGGCAAGACCAGGGCGTCGGTCTCGTAGATGCGATTGAATCGTTGTGCCATATCGCGCGCCATCTCGATATGTTGTTTTTGGTCGCGACCGACCGGCACGAGATGTGAGCCATAGAGAAGAATGTCCGCAGCCATCAGCACGGGATAGGTGAAGAGTCCGTGCTCGACATCTTCGCCCTTGTCCATCGCTGCCTTGTAGGCATGCGCCCGTTCCAGCATGCCCATCGACGTGATCGAGGTCAGGATCCAGGTCAGCTCCGTGACTTCCGGCAGGTCGCTTTGCCGGAAGAGGATCGCGCGCTCCGGGTCGAGGCCTGCGGCCAGGTAGTCGAGGGCGACCGCGTGGGTGTTATGCCGGCGCTGCGCGCCGCTTCGCACGGTCGTCATCGAGTGGTAGTCGGCGATGAAATAGAGCGCGGTATCGTGCTGGTCCTGCAGATCGACGAATTGCCGCAATGCACCAAAATAGTTGCCTAGATGGAGATTTTCGCCTGTCGGCTTCGTACCGGAGAGGACGCGTAGTGCCCGTTTCGGGACTTCTTTGCTTGCACTCGACATTTGCTGACTCGACTCGTGTCTTTGATCTAGGGGTTGACTCACTGACCGGACAATCGGGTTGGACTCGTTGGTTCGCACGCCTGGCTTCGACGGTTCGGATACAGGGTCTCCCCCGATGCGACGAACATTAATCTTCTACGGGCGTCAGCCAATGCGCGAAGTCCGGATCTTCTCCGGAGGATGCACGCCGGAAACGCGCTCCCAGCCTCTGCGAAATGGGGCCCGGACATTGCTCGCCCAGCCGCTGACCATCGACGGACTCGACCGGCCAGACGCCGGCCGTAGTGCCCGTCAGGAACGCTTCCGAGGCGTTCAACAACGCGGCGGGCTTCAACTGCGCCTCGTGCACGGGAATGCCTTCGGCTTTCGCAATCTCCATGATCGCGCTGCGGGTCACACCAAGCAGGACCTTGCGACTCTGTGGCGTCAGTAACTGACCTTCCGCGTCGACGATGAAGAGGTTCGTGGTCGGTCCCTCGGCGAGATGACCATCCTCGTCGACGAGCACGATCTCGTCATATCCTTCGATTCGAGCTCTCGCCTTCGCCGTCATCGGGGAGGCATAATTCGCCGACACCTTGACCTGCGGAGACATGATGTCGTCGCGTCGATTGGCGCGCTCCTTCTCGATCCAAAGCTTCAACTGGCGCGCCTTCGGCGGCGAAGGATGTGGCAGGCGATCCGAAATGTCGCGCTTGGGGTCGTAGGCCGCGATCGCGACGGTGACGTGGGTATCGACGGGTAAGACGTCGATTTCGACCGAAGCAAAATAGGCACTCATCTTGACCGCATGCGCACCGGGATTCGCACGCACCGTCTCGAGAATGGCCTCCGAGAGTTGGTCGGCCGTCTGCTCGACCGGGAGCCCCAGCATCTCACAGGAACGAAAGAAGCGTTGGACATGCTCCGCGAGTCGAAAGATACAGGCCCCACGGGGCGTATCGTGCACAGACATATAGTCGAAGACCAGCGAACCGCGCTGATGGGAATGCGAAAGCACGTGAACCGTCGCATCGGCCCAGGGACACAACTTTCCGTCCAACCAGATCAGTCGTTCGCTATCAGAACTTCCTGAATTCATAGGGTTTTTCTCCACGGACCCGAATGTATCAAAGAATCGGCCCCACGAATTGCCGCGGACGGCGAAAACTCGCGCCACCAACCGGGGGCTCACGGCTACTCCCTATTCGAGCGAAGCCTGAATTTCCGGTTTCCCCAGCCTGGAGCACGATATGAGTCTCGCCATCCGCCAAGCCAGCAACGCCCTCGTCACCGCCGCCCGCCTCTACCGAGAACTCGCAGTTTCCGCGAGCGACCTACTGCGCCCGAGCACTTACACTGGCAGCAACTCCAACCGGGCCTAGCCGCAGGGAGCCGCGCGCAACCCAAGCGCGCCTCAAGTAAAGATGTGAGGCCGCCCCCATCGCGCCCCCATCGCGCCCATGTAGCCGCCGCGAGTGAGCGCCCTATTTCGGCTCGCTCTCACCCTCTCCGGCACCCTTGAGCGCATTCCATGCCTCGAGGGTTTCATCTCGTCGTCTGATGGCAATCGCTGCCGGCTCCTGGGTCTTCACCCAGGTTCTCGCCGCCAGAGCGATGGCAAAGAGCATCGCCGCCACTGCGATCAACAAGAAATCGATCGCGCTCAGTCCAACGATCGTCGGGCTGTAACTCGTCGTCAGGCTGATCACCTTCAAGACGAATCCGACCAAAAGGGCCGTCCATCCAGAAAAGAGCATGAAGTCGATCAGCGGAAGTACGGGCATTGAAAAGGCTCCCTTGTCCGTGGCCAGGTGCTTGCCATCGCCACCAATCCTAATCTGCACGGACCCGCCCGGTCAAACCTTTTGGAGACTCGGCTAAGGAGTTGCCGCAAACTCGCCGATTCATTTCCAAGATGGCGCGCGGGTACCCCCGCGCTACATTCAGCGCCCCAACGACCCCCGGGTCGTCAGCCCGACCGGATTCCAACCGGCTCCACTCGCGCGCAACCCGCGCATCGGATCCAAGCGGAGTCCGGACCGTGGGCCGCCCAATCGGTGATCAAGCGGTTTCTTCGCTGGCAGCATGAGCGCGGAAACCCAACTCACCTTCCGGGCCGACGTAGCTCAGCTGGTAGAGCAGCTCACTCGTAATGAGCAGGTCGTCCGTTCAAATCGGATCGTCGGCTCCATTTTTACGCTCGGACTGCTCGCCGATGCGACCAGGCGTGTGCGCTCCGCCCCCTGCCCGACGCCAGCGCGACGAGCCCCAACAACAGAAGCAGCGCCATCGAAGGCTCCGGTACGACCGACATCGCGAACCCGATCGAGAAACCATCGCCTTCCGAAGTCGTCGCTTTCATTCGCATCGTCAGTAATGAGCGAAGCTCGGAGGGATTCGTGATCACGCCGGGGGCGCGGAGGCCGATATCGCCCAGGTCGATCGAACCTGTCGCAAAAAACGCAATCGCCGCGGCAATCGAATCGAAGCTCGCTTCGAAATAGTTCCCACCCGACGCATCCTCGAGGGTGACCACGAGGTCCGCGAAGCCATTCCCGATGAAGGTGGTCTCGAAAACGGAAAAGAGAAATCGTTCGTTCCCCTCGAGCGACTTCGTCGTGATCTCGAGAACGCTTTCGATGCTTCGTTGCCCGGTCCCCGAATGCACGCCACCGAATTGGCCGGCGGCCACAAGCCTCGCACTCGCATGGGCGTCGAATTCATCCCCCAGACCCGGTGCCGACTGCAAGACGCGTGCGCGGGTCGCCGCGTCGGGATTGCCTACGACGACCATGCGGCCATCGGCCCCGCCGAGCAACATCGCCGAAGAATCGAGCAAACCCGATCCGCCTCTCACGTCGACGCGAACCGAAGTCGTTCCGGCAACAGAGCCTTCGACCCGGGCGCGCAGATCCGGCACGCCCGTGTCGCGGATCGAAACGTAATAGAGCGCTCGAACGGACCATGCGTCGGCGCGCGCGAAGCCCTCTGACCCGGTTGCACTGGCGGTCGCACTCGCCGATCCGGCATAGACATCGGATTCGACGAGCGTCGGAGTCGAAGTCGAGCGCGCGGAGGACTCGACACGGCCGAGGCCCACGGCCGTCGAATCCGAGACCGATCCCGAAACGAAGTCGCCGTTCTGCGAAATGAATCCTGATCCACCGTAATCGCTCTCGGCCCTGGCAACCACGAGCGAGCCACCGGCTCCTTGTGCCGAAGCCAAAGCCTGGACCAGTCGATAGCGATTGTATTGTGAATAGGCCTCGATCGCGCTCCCGGCGACGGCGATCACCTCGGAATCCCCTTCGGCGATTCCAACGACTCGACTCGAGGCATCCCATCGGGTCTCCTCGTCGAGCCATGGCGTTCGGCTTGCAAACCCATTCGCAATCGCTCGGCCCACCAAGGGCTGAATGGAACTACCCGGATAGGCATCCTCGAAGTTTGCGAAGACCTTGTTCCCGTCGCCCGTAGTGCGCGCTTCGAGTTCGACAACGGCCTGGCCAGAGCGAAGATTCCCGTCGATGGTGCATAGAATGCAGTCTCCAGCCCGACTCTCGCCGAAGACGATGACATCGCCAACGTCATTGCGACCGCGAATGAACGTTCTCGCGCTACCGCTATCCGCGCCTGCAAGAAACGCAGCGCCACCGGGCAGGATCGATCGGAGCGAACCCCCGGCGCCGCCGGTGGCTCTGCCTACCAATCGCAGCCGGTCAACGGACTCGTCGTAGACCATTTCATTGTTCGCGTCGCCGCCTCGCCAGCTCCCGTCGATCGACAGCGATTCGAGGTCCCCGGCATCCACGTCACGCGCCCCTCCGTACCCGGCTCTGAGGAACTGACTCAAGGTGAGTTCACCCGTTGTCGTGCCCGAAACAAGATTGCGGTAGTCGATCGATCGTCCGGCGGTCGGAAGCTTCACCTCGGAGCCCGTGAATCCACCGCGTGCCTCCACGAGCGCGATCGACGCGCTGACCTTGCCACCATTCGATTGCCCGTGAATTCGGCTGCGCGTCTGCCCGGTTGGATCGCTCAGGCTTTCGAGTCGCAAACGACCGCCCACGAGATCCCCATCGCTGCCGGCCGCGGTCGCCGCCGCACTCACCCTGACGTCCTGACCATTAGTCGAGGTGCCGATGACGTCGCCGAGAATCGTGTCGCCCACGCGGTATCGGGTATCACCACTGTAAGTGCGTTCCATGTCCGGAAGCACGGTCGCATTGACGGATATCCTGAGCGCGCCCCCGCCTTCATTTTCGGCGATGAGTTGGTTCGCGAGATCGTTTCCGAAGGAATACCCGATCTGTTCGAGAGAGAGGAGGCCTCCGCTGCTGCCGGAGACCTGATTGTTCAGCTCGACGGGGGCGGGCTCGACGGTCGGCCCCGCCCAGACCCGGGTCCTGGCGATCGCACTCCTGTAAGGACCGGATTCGGCCCGGGCCGTCGCGCGTAGCTCGCCGCGCGACAATCGCGTCGCTGAACGGAATTGCGGCCCTGTCCGTCCAATCACCCTGGGAGGAAAATACAACCCACTTTCGATCTCTGCGGTCGCGGTGGCATAGGTTCGCGCACCGGTACTGCGAGCAAACGCCGTCGGCAGCTGATCTGCAGCCGGGCCGATCACGCCACGCGCCGCATCGCCAAAGGTATTCGCGATCGCGGCGGCATTGCGCCCGGCTGTCTGTTCCGCGAAGGCATCGGCGCGCAACACGGCGCCTTCCGGCCGACCGCCACCTTCGGCACGCGCGGTCGACATCGCATCCAGACCAAAACCGGAGACCGACGCGCGACTGCGGGCTTGCGCGGAACCGCCGCCCAAGGTCGGGCGCGTAGCTGAATAACCGAGCGCACGTGCGGTGGCATCCGCCACGGCTTCTCGAAGCGTGGCACTACCTGGAAGCGACGTTTGCAGGTCTGCGATCGCCAGGGGAAGACCGGCGACGCCGAGCGGCCCCTCCGGCCCTTGCCTCGGATCGCCAATCCCTCTGGATCCCCCCGGCCCGCCGACGCCCGCCCGAAGGACACCTGCCTCGGCGCCCGCGAAGAACGACTCACGCGTCACCGCGATCGCCGTGGCATCGCCGCTCGCACCGCCGACACCACCCTGTGGACCTGGTAGCGAAGGGAAACGTCGGCCGCCAACGCCGCCCCGGCCGCCCAAGCCTCCGAATGCAGACGCTGTGTTGTCTTCCCCGACGGCGTCCGCGAGGGCCTCGACGGGATCAGGGGTGATCCCGGGCAGCCCAGGAAAACCGGCACGCGGAAGCTCGTTTTGCGAAAACGCGCTGCGTCCGCGGACGGAGACGGTTTCCGCTGCGACTCGCGTGCCGCTCGCGACGACCATCACCAAACATGGGATCGCGCATAGGGCCGCGCTCACGACGGCCGAGCGATTCCCTCGATCTCCGGCCCCGAATCGAATCTCGCGCGCGCCCATCCCTCGACACGGCGCAAGGAACGACCATGCCTCTTTCACTCTCTTCTCGATCATCGTCAAAACTCGCCCCCCAACACGCGCGTCGGTTGACACACGGACCCAATCGGGAAGTGGCGAGTCGAGCGGGATGGTGTCACTGCTCAAGCAACAATCGAAGCGATATGGACCATTCGCGTAGAAAAGAGGGGAAGACGCCCCAAAGTGGCCGCTCATCCGACGTCCCCGAAGCGCTTCAATCCTCGGGCGAGATCGAGGCGAGATGCAACACTAGACGATCGGCGATCCCGCGAAGACCAGCGCATAGGCCTCGCGCGTCGCAACCCAGACCACCAGGCCTTGCAATGCGTAGAGCGCGAAGCGGGCAAAGGGCAGAAAGGCGGCGACCCTCGGTCGC
>CAZMFM010000016.1:44058-55498 GCA_964565565.1 uncultured Spirochaetaceae bacterium
TCCGTCGCCTGTGCCATACCGATTCTCCCTGAATCCAAGCGGGAAAGATTCCTCGCAACCCGAAAGCCGCGGGCCTCATTCGAATCGGCCGCTCGCAGCTCCTCCTTGGCAGACGCAAGGGCGTGTTCCACCGGCAACTCGAGCTGAGAGGCGACCCGGCTCGACGCTCGACGTCGTCAGGCGTGCCAGACGACATGATTGGGAGACATTTCCGGCGTTCCCCAATTATTCCAAGTGGTTCGCAGAACCCGTTCGATGAGGAATTCGACACAGCGATCGCCGTCATCGATCGCATGCTCGGCTGCTTCGGCGGCCGCCGCGCGAACGGTCGTGTCCTCGATCAACGCGACGTGGCCGGTGCAGTAGAACTCTTCGTCCTGCCCTTCCGGCGGAGGCGGAAAGCAGTGAAGCGCATAACGCCCATCACGAATCAGGTCGCCCACCTTCGGCGACGCGGGCAGACCGAAGAAGTAGAGGCCCCCGTCCGCAAGTACCGGACAGATCGGATGAACCCGCGGCCCGCCGTCTTTTCGCACGGTGGCCAGGAAGGCCAATCCCGGCCCGAATTGAAAGAGCCGCTCTTTACCCGCACTGGCTAGTTCCGGATTTCGCGCTTCAAACTCTGTCCAGCGAATCATCTCGACCTCCGCGGTTACCCGCGGCAGTCTAGCGGAGGGAGCGTGGGCTCATCGAACGAACAAAGCCGCGAATGAGCGCGCGATGCTCTTGAGAGATTTCAGTAAAGACCAGGCCGAAATGGCGACCTTCTCCACCGCTCTCGGTCTGATGTTTGATCAATCCACGCGCAAGAAAGGATCGCTCGCCGGGCAGCGTGATCACCAGCTCGACCTCGGCTTCGAGATCACACCCGCTGAATCCGTGGGGCACGTAGACTCCGATACCGGTCTGACTCACGTTCCGCGCGTTCAAGACATCGAGTCGGCCGGGGCCCATGACCTGGATCTCGACGGGTGCGCCGCCACGCGGCGTGACGCGCGTCTCGGAGCGAGTCGGATTCAAGAGTGCAGCGACAGAGAATCGGCCCATGGTAGATCGATCGGATTGGCTCCAATCGGACTTGAACACAGAGCGTATTCATCCGTTGTGAGCGGCCAAGCTGCCTGAGTCTTGCCGATCCGCGAGGGCGAGCCTCGACGGAAACGGGTGGGAGTTCAAGGCTTCCGTTCGATCTGGCGCAGCACGTTGCCGAAGATCTGGTCGATCGTGAAGGACGCCGGTCGTTGGCTCGGCGGAAATTCACGCAGCGAACCCAGAAAGCGCATCACGACATCTTGGGAATCCAAGAGTCGCGGGATGCGATCCATCCACCATTCGTTGTAGGTATTGGAATCCGTATCCGCCTTTTCATAGGGATCGCGTCGCAGGTGGAAGAGCTTCGGGATTCGCAGAAACACGAAGGGCTCACGCCAGACATCGAAGCGATGGCTGCGCTGCTCGGCGAAGACCGTCTTCCAATCCCCGACGCGTACGCCGACAAGTAGACCCCCGTCGCTGAAGTAGAGGAACTCGTTCCGCGGCCCGCGCTGCGCCGCGCCGGTCAGGAGCGGAAGAAAGTTGTATCCGTCCAGATGGGCCTTGAACTTCTTCGTTCCCGCGCGATAGCCCTTGAGCAACTTGCCCTTGATCTGGGAAACGCCCGCAGCTTCGAGCAGCGTAGGCGCCCAGTCGAGATGCGACATGATTTCGTTCGAGACTGAACCGGCCTTGATCTTGGCCGGCCAACGAACGAACGCAGGCACCCGATAGCCGCCTTCCCAGTTCGTATTCTTCTCTCCTCGAAAGGGAGAGTTCGCCCCATCGGGCCAGGTGTTGTAGTGCGGCCCGTTATCCGTCGAGTAGAAGACGATCGTATTGTCAGCGATGCCTAGCTCGTCGAGCTTTTTAAGGAGCTCTCCGACTTGACGATCGTGATCCACCATGGCATCTGAATAGAAATTCTGACCCGAAACGCCGCGAATGCTCTCCGGAATGTGCGTCTTGAAATGCATCCGAGTCGAGTTGAACCAGACGAAGAAGGGCTTCTTTTGTTTGTCGGCTCGATCGATGAAGTCGAGGGCGGCCACGAGAAACTCTTCGTCGACGGTCTCCATGCGCTTGCGAGTGAGCGGCCCGGTATCTTCGATCTTTCCGTCCGCCGAGGATTTGACGACACCGCGCGGTCCGTGCCGCTTTCGAAAACCGGGCGTGCTCGGGTAGTCCGCGTTCTCCGGTTCTTCCTCGGCGTTCAAGTGATAGAGGTTTCCGTAGAACTCGTCGAAGCCATGATTGGTCGGAAGGAACTCATCCTTGTCGCCCAGATGATTCTTGCCAAACTGCCCTGTGACGTAGCCCTCGGGCTTCAGCAACTCGGCGATCGTCGGATCCTTGGCCTTGAGGCCCAATTCAGCCCCAGGTACACCCACTCGTGTCAGGCCGGTGCGGAATGGACTCTGGCCCGTAATGAAAGAAGACCGTCCGGCCGTACAACTCTGATCTCCGTAGTAGTCGGTAAAGAGCATGCCTTCGTGCGCGATGCGATCGATATTAGGCGTGCGATAGCCCATCATTCCGCGCGTGTTGATCGAGAGATTGCTGATCCCGATATCATCGCCCCAGATGATCAGGATATTTGGCTTGTCCGCCGCCTCGGCCCCGCCCGACCAAAGAGCGACGAGTAGACTCAGACACAGCGCCCTCTTCATTGAATTCGTCCAGATCATCGATGTCATCGCCTTCCCTCCAACCGGTTTCGATCGCGCCTACGATATCGCAGAAATTGGCATCACCTCGACCCGTTCCCGGCCAGGCACTACATTCGCGAGACCTGAGACCAGACCAGACCAGAAGAAGGAATGAGAGATGACCCAGAAACTCGAAACCGGTGATTGGCTGCCGGAGATTCAATTGCAGCTCGTCGGGGGCGGGACGCTGACACTGCCCACGGAGATCGACTCAGATTTCGGCGTCGCCCTCTTCTATCGCGGCTTCTGGTGACCCTTTTGTCGGCGGCAGTTGGCCGCTTTCGAAGAAAAGAAGCAGGCGTTGGCTGATCTCGGAGTCAAGGTCTTCGCGGCCAGCGTCGACTCCGAAGAACGCACGGCCGAAGTCGCCCAGTCCGGCATTTCGTTTCCGCTTGGCCATGGCGTCACCCGCGATCAAGCCAACACGCTTGGCTCATGGTGGGAGGAGAAGCGAAGCTTCATCCAACCGTCCGAGTTCATCTTTCGTCGGGACGGCCAGATCCTCCAATCCTCCTATAGCTCTGGACCTCTGGCGCGGACCCTGCCAGACGATGTGATCGGTTTGCTGGGATTCATCATCGCGCGACAGAAAAAAGAAGAAACGAGCTAGCGATCCGAAAGCGGCGCGCCTCCAGCCAGGTAGTGAATCGGCGAGGACCAGGCGCGTTCCTGGATCGTCACCGGCAGATCAGGACGTGGCGACACCCCGGCACGTAGCGCATCCCAGGTCGACCATCGGCAGGTCGGGTTCTCGAGCACCCGCGCATAATAGAAGGCCCTCTCGCTCGGATCGAAATCGGGATCCCGCCAGAACGTACGAAGCTGACCGGCGCCATCCCCTCGCGAAAAAGAACAATCCGACAGATCGACCTCTGCCCCATTGTCGGGACAGCGATGCGTCTTGGGATCGACCGTTGCGCCTCCTGAACAGGCCACGTCGTAGACCATTTCGGAAGTCTCTCCCTCCGCATCCAACCAGCCCTTGATGATCTGCATCCGCTGAAGCGGCGCACCGAGCGCGTCGGAGAGCGCCCATAACAAGAATGCCGGCTCGGCCCCGGCCTTCGCCTCGAGATTTCCGCCCATCGTCACGCCTTCGGCATATGCGCGCCGGACCAGATCGGGCGAATCGAGTAGCCCCTCATCGAAGCCATAGCCGGCAAAGAAGCGAAGCTGAATCCGCGGGCCCGACGTGGCAAAGGTCTCCTTGCGGCGGAAGGCCTCGTAGATTGCGTCGCGCGTATTCTCTTCTGCCCAGACGGCGGCCAATCCCGACGCTCCGTAGGTGGGCGTGGCGGTCTCGATATACGTTTCCCCTTCGACCGTCTTGCTCGCACTCGGAGCGGCCATGCCCACGACCGTCGATTCGATCAGGCTGAGGGGAACGGAGCCCCGCAATTTGGCCCGACTCGAGAGCAGACCCAACTTCGAGACGTATTTCGACTCCTCGAAGGACTCGCCGGCGTTATGCGTATCGCTCGACCCGATCACACCAAAATCGTAGGGGTTCGTGATTCCCTGACGTTCGAGTGCCAGACCTCGGCGAAGGGCATCTCGGACGTAACTTCCGGCCGGCTCACTCGGCAACATCGTCGCCACACGAAAAGGCGCGATTTCAAAGTCGGCCCACTCATCCGTCGTCGACAGGCTGGGGTGGGTTTCCGAAGTCCCCTTGATCTGGGTGATCTCGACCAGGGGTTCGTTTCGGATCCGTCGTTCGGCGTAGGCATTGTCGATCGGGTCACCGGCCCAGTCGACCAGCTTGAACATCTGCCCATTCGAACCATTCGAGTTATGCGGAATGGCCAGACTCTCGATTCCCTGGGCGCGCAGGCCATCCATCCAATCCCAGAGCCCCTCCGGATTCTGCGAATGAAAACGGGAGAAGGGAATGGCTGGAATCCGATCGCTGCCCTTGAAGATCACGTTGCGGTGGAGATTGCCGCGGTCGTCGCTCGAGGAAGTGTATTCGTAGGCAATAAAGGTCGTGAAATGGCCTGGGTCGTTGAAGAGTTCAGCGGCCGCGATCGAATCACGCCATGCGGTTCGGGTGATGTCGAGGACCAATTCGCTGTCGATCGACTGATCCTGAAGGCCCGAGATCATGGCTGGGATGAAGGTCCCGAAGGCTTTCAAGCGCGGTAGCAGACTCGAAATTCCGAGATTGTCCGGCGCGTTCAGATCGTGGAGCGGCTCCGCCACGGCGAGCTTGGAAAAGGCTGAGGATTGATCCGCTGCCGCTTCGACCAGGCCGAGAAACATGGCGTGGTCGGTGACCGCATAGAAATCGAGGGGTTGTCGTAACTGGAGATCGAAGCCGGCGGGATGAGCGATCGCCTCACCCTTCGCAAACCGGTAGGCATCGTAGGGCGAAGCCAATGTTCCAAAGGCGAAGGCATCGAAGGAATATTTCGTGTGGACATGAAGGTCACCGAAATAGGCCGCACGGTCCGGGTTCCGCAACGGCCGAGTAAAATCGAGGATCTCTTCATCCACGGCGAAAACCTCACTCGATCGAGGATTATCGGCCCCTTCAAGTTGTGGCCCCTGCTCCAGGATCGAATCTTCCGAACCATCCGAACAGCCGAGGAAGAGCCCCAACACAATCGCCACGCCCAATCCAGTCCTTGCAAACCGTTTCACTCGATCCCCCCCTTGGCTCCGATTCGCCCAGACGAATCCTCGCCTAACGAACTAGCTCGGTCACGCCGTGGTCGCACAGGCGACCGAGGCAGAGCGAATTCGATGCTAGCTCCCCGCTCGGGCTCTCGAACCGGCCAGGGCGCCACCCGAGCCCGAAAAACACGCTCGACCCGGAGAAATCTGCAATTTTCGGCAACCAGGCTCGTATTACAGAGTGAGCCGAAAAGCCGGAAGTGGAGAGACCAAGGCCGAGGCGAAAAAAAAGGGCAAAAGAGGCGAGGACGCGCCAGATGACATACGGGGCAAGCGCCTACACTCAACCAAAGATCTGCTGGTCCAAGCCTCGGTTTGGGAAACATTGGATCGCATTCTACGCGGCCGCCGATTTCGGAAAACGGGGCCCAATCGGTCATCGGAGCATGGGAGCACGGGTGGACGACGGCACGATCCGGCTGCATGTCGAGCGCATCAGGTCTGGCGAAAGCGAGGCCCTCGGCGAACTCTTCGAGGCCTTCCGACCGGATATCCTACGGCTCTGCACCCGCATGCTGGGCACGGCCGATGCCGAGGATGCTGCAAGCGAGACCTTCCATCGCGCCCAGCTTCGCTTCGAAGACTATGACGCGGCACAGAGTCTGGGCCCCTGGCTACGATCGATCGCGGCTCACGATTGCATCGATCGGCTCAGACGACGCACGCTCGAGAAGCGTCTTTTCGAAAGTTCCGATTCCGAAATCGACGACCATCCAGAGCGGTCCGGCTCCGCGCTGGACGAACTCATCCAAACCCGCCGCCAATCCGCCGTACGCGGCGCACTCGACAGTCTGCCCGACAAATACCGCGCGCCACTCGTCTTGCGCTATTTCGCAGAACTCGATTACGACGCGATCGGCGATGAACTCGGGCTCACTCGCTCACAGGTCGCCACATCGCTATTCCGTGCGAAACAACAGTTGCGAAGCTTATTGCGTTCCGAGCAGGGGGCCGCGCCATGATTTGCCCGAATGAATTCACCTGGTCCGTCTATGTCGATGACGAACTGCCCGACGATGAGTTGCGCGGGGTCGAGATGCACCTGGTCAGCTGCCGCGATTGCCGCGGTCAGGTCATGGCGCTTCGAGACGAGATCGATGCGCTCTCAAATATGTTCCACGAACGCGATTCTTCCCAGCTCTATGCACGATCGCCGCAAGCGGCGCCCAAGGATCTGTCGTGGAGCCTGCCGGTCGCGATCGGTGTCGTCACTGCCTTGCTCACCCTCGGTGGTCTACTGATCGAGCTCCGCCTACCGGGCGCGCTCGACCTGCTCAACCCAAAGCGTCTCATAGGAGTGAATGAAATGGTCTTCGATGCAATCTTCATGCTGCGAGGTCGCTGGCCTGAACTCTCCGATGCGGCCGCTTCGATCGGTGCCATGGCCGCGTTCTCAGCCCTCGGTTCTGCCTTCCTGCACGCGCTGTCACGGCACCTCGCGAAAACTTCTTCGATTTCGCTCCTGCTGCTGATTTTCCTCGCCAGCCCAGATGGGGCGAGCGCCCTTGACCTGCGCAGGGACGCCGATACCCATATCGCTGCAGGCGAAACCGTGAACGAGACCCTTGTCTGTACGGGGGATGTCGTCTCGGTGGATGGCACGGTCGACGGCGACCTGATCGTTGCGGCAGAGCGATTCACCCTGCGTGGGACGGTGACCGGCAACCTTTATCTCTTCGCCGGTGAAGTCGAACTCGATGGCGTCGTCGAAGGCACGCTCATCGCACTCGGCGAAAGGATCCGTATGAGTGGCCGCGTAGAGGGTGCCACCACATTGGCCGGGGACCGCGTCACGATCACGGACGGGGCTCGACTCGCGCGCGACGTCGTGCTCTTCGGCGAAGGCGTGCGCATGTCAGGGAAGGCGGCGCGCGACGTGACCTTCGGCGGCGACTGGATCGAGGTGCGCGCCGAGATCGGCCGGGACCTTCATGTTCTCCGAGCGGATCGAATCGAATTGCTCGACAGCGCCCGCATCGCGGGGGATGTGCGCGGACAACTCATGGGCCGAGGCGCCGAGATCGAGCAAGCGCCGGAGTCGGTCGTGGGCGGCGAGATCACGCTGACAAAAAAGTCGATGCTCCACGACCACTACCTGGCCCGCTACAAGAAGGCGCATTTCTACGTGATGATCCTGATCGCGGCGGCTGGGGCCTTTCTCTTCGGACTCTTGCTCTACTTGATCGATCCGCGCCTGTTCGAAGCGGACCCGCCGAACGCCCGCGAATTCGTTCGCTCACTGGGAATGGGCTTCGTCGTCCTGCTCGCCGGTCCGGTCGCGATCGCATTGGTCGGCCTGACCATCGTCGGCATTCCAATCGCGCTGCTAGGTCTGTTCATCTTGATCTCTGCCCTCTACTCGTCGTTCGTGATCGTGGCCGGACTCGTGGGGCAGGCCATTTTGAGACGTTCGGGATCCGGGCTCGGATCCTTTGCGCCTTCGCTTCTGGTCGGCGTGGTGGCCCTGACTACGGCAGTGGCCCTCCCCTTCATCGGCCCGGCAGTGCGCATCCTCGCCACGCTCTTCGGTCTGGGTTGTCTACTGGAACGCGCGCGCGGACTACACGCCTTGAACTCGCGGGGACTGCGCGGCTAGTCGGATCCCGCCACGCCACGGCGCTCGTCAATCGAGAAATGCAACGACTCGCGCCGGCGCCGCACTGCACCCCATGAGTTTCATCGGAAAGAAGCCCACCTTGAATCCACTGGGCGGCAAGGCCGACAAATTGTCGAGCTGCTGCACGATGAACACCTCGCGCTCGCGGCCGGCAAAGTGCCCGTCCCAGATCTGGGTTGGATCCTGGGTCTCTGCGAAGGCCTGGCGCATTTCGAGAAATGGCCTGTCCCAGCCAACCGCATCGGTCCCCAGGACTTTCGGCCCGAGGTCAGCCAGAAAGAGCGTGCCCTCCCGAGTCATGCCCGGATAGTTGTAGAACGCCAGATCCGCGATCCCGAAGCGCTCCTGTCCGGTTCGCAAAAGCACAGCCGAATGCGAGCCAAGCTCGACGCCGACCTCGTCGATTGCCGACTCGAGCGCTTCGACGGTAACGCCTTTTCCCGGCGTACAGCGCGACCGAAGATCCAGGACCACGCCGTCGAGATAGAGTTCCTCCAGCGCGATGTCCGTGATGGATCTCGCGGGCCTGCCCTCGCAGGTCGAGCCGTAATGCAGCGGCGCATCGACGTGCGTGCCGAGATGGCTCGAGAAGCGAAGCTGCTCATCGCCCCACCCTTCGCCATCGGGAAGATCTTCCCGCGCACAACCAAAAAGTGCGCACATGATGTCCGCACCGCGATCCTCCGGCCGGATCGAGTCGATCGTCGGAACCAACACCGCGGCGGCCGCTCGCGCCGCCTCGGGCATTCGCTCAAAATCGGCCGCATCGAGCATTCGCGTCAGGTCCACCAATTTCATCATCAATCTCCTATCTCGATTCTTTCTCGTCGGAAGTCGCTTTTGGTCGTGCAAGCCGGCTAAGCTGGCCAGCCTTCGTAACCTAGAAAACTCCGCAATTGAATTCTCGCCAATACTATCTGCTCGGCGTCTCCAGCTGGTTCTTCTCCTATGGCATGCAAGGCGTCCTATTCGCCTGGCTGATCACCATCGTACTCGAAGAATCGCCGGCCCTGATCGGCCTGGCCCAGATGGCACTGCTGGTACCCGGCACACTGCTGATGCTATTCGGCGGTAGCCTGGCGGACCGATACGGTGGCCGTCGGCTCCTGATCGTTTCCCAATCCCTGTCCGCCCTGGCCCCCCTCTTTCTCTTTCTGGTGCTCGTCGTATCCGACATCACCTATCCGACGATGATCGTCTACGCATTGATGATGGGATCGGCACAGGCCTTCGTCACGCCGGCTCGCGACGGACTGTTGAATGACGTAGCCGGTGACGCAGTACAAAGAACCGTCGTCCAGGCCATGTTGATGCAATTCGGCGGGCAGATCCTCGGCTTCGCTCTGGCCGGCTTCGCGGACACGTTCGGGCCCATGCTGCTGATCTTTTCTCAAGCGACCATGCTCATTCTCGGCGTCTTCGCGATTCGCAGGGTTGAGGTTCCGCCGGCCCCCGTCATCCAAAGGCAAAGATCCCTCGTTGGAGAAATCCTCGAATCGATCATCGAAGGTGGGAGAAGCGTCGCGGCCTCAGCGCCAATGCGCATGGTGATGTTTCAGAACATGGCCATGGGCACCTTCTTCATGGGCTCGTACATCGTGACGTTTCCCATCTTGATTCGCGAAATCTATGCCGGTGACTCGACCGATCTGGCGCTGCTCAATATCACGAATTCGGTCGGCCTCATCTCGACGATCTTCTTGCTCTTGCGCTTCGGAGACATCCACCGACAAGGGCGAGCGCTTTTGATCGCCCAGGCGATCGGCTGTTTCATGTTAGGTGCACCCGGATATTTCTCGGGGTTCCCATGGCTCTTGGGATTCATTTTCGGCTGGGGCGCTTGCGGCGGAATCGCCATGAGCATGTCGCGAACGATCATGCAGGAAAAGGCCCCCGCCGATCAACGCGGACGAATCATGGCCTTCTTCGGATTCTCGTTCATGGGCTCGGGTCCCCTGGGCGCCCTGCTGAGCGGTTTTCTCAACACACGCTACGGACCGGAGTCCGCACTGCTGATCTCAGCGAGCGCCATGCTCATGGTCATCGTCTTCGTCGCGATCCGGTCGGGGTTGTGGAAGCTCGACGCCCGGGGCGACCTGACGAGCCAATAGATCGCGGGAGCGACGCCTTCTGCCCTACGGCCTATGCCTTCGGCGGGAATCCATGCTCCATCAGGTGATCGATCGCAACATCGCGCAACATCGCGCCGGTGCGCTCAGACTGCGTCGCGCCGAGTGATTCCTCCGCCAGATTTCCGGCCACGTAGCTCGTCGTCGCGACCCGGTATGAGGCGCGAGCCTGTAGCGCATCTCCACGCGAGCGAAGCGCCTTCATCAACGTCGGGCTGAGATCGTCTCCCTTGATTTCGACCACAGTCACGCGTTCCCGCCAGCTTTCGAGATTGTAGAGATCGCCGGTACGAATCGTGCCGGCTCGAAGCCGGCCGGCGACAGACTCGCCGTGGTAGTAGGCCAGGTCGGCTCCGGTCTCGCGCAACAGGATGCCTTCGAAGAGCGCCTTCACGGCATCCCGATCCAGCGCCGTCGGATTGACGCCGACGACTTCACCCACGCTGAGCGGGCTTTCACCGTCCATACCAATATTGATGAAGGCATGAAGATGGGGCTCACCGCGATAGTGAAAGACCGCGGCCGGCCCTTCGATCCGAAAGATCTGCGAGGCACCCGAGCCTACATTGCGACCGGGCTGGTGGTCCTCGGCGTAGTCCGCCAGATGGAATCCGTCTACGCCTCCGTTGTGTTCAATACACTCCCAAGCGTAGGCGGTGTCTTGCTCTCGGTAGGATTCCAGAAGAGACGCGACGAAATCGCGAACGAGCAGCCGCTTGTCGAGGGAAAGATCGGCGACCGCCACGCCTTCAAACTCGCCGCGCACACCCTGCAGCTCGATTCCGGTCTGAACCGGCGCTTTGGGTCGCCGCGCAATCGTTCGCTCACCGGGCGTGAGGCGCGCAAACAGGTCCTGGCCCTGTCGAAGCTGATCTCGATAGGCATTCCCGGGCAACCCGACCTTGCCGTTCCCGCGCTGATCGCCGTAGATTTGCGGACCACCGAAGGCCACGCCTTCGCGATTGCGTCCGCCGATTCGCAGGTTGAGATGCGGCCCCGAGACGAGAATCTGATAGGGCCCCACCTGCGGATCCCCAAAGATGGCCAGGCGCGTCACGTGCACGCCGGGCAGATCCATGAAGAATTGGCCCGGAATTCGCCGCCGCCCTGCCTCGGAAAGGCTGGCGTGGACGAGATCCACGAGCAATTGTCGCGCCTCACGACCCAGGAAGAAGGACCACGCACCGCCGGTGTCCACTCCGCGATTGTGGTACTGGCGCAATGGATGGTCGTAATTGAAAACGGCCGCCCGACGATCTTCGTCGTCGAGCGAATTG
>CAZMFM010000016.1:55598-59081 GCA_964565565.1 uncultured Spirochaetaceae bacterium
GTCGAGCGAATTGAAGAGCCTGATCGCGAGGTCCCCGACCGGCGCGAGCAGCGCGCTCGGCGGCGGCGGGATCAAGACGGCCTTCGCCGCAATGCCGATTCCGGCGACAGCTCCGGCGCCGAGTCCCCATTTCAAAATCTGTCTCCGAGTCGGCGTCACTCTCAGTTCTCCCGAAGACACGTCCTATCGTACCCTCCCGACATTCTCTAGCAGCCTGCGTCGAAACAACGACACAAGCAAGAGGTTATCCATGCATCGTGTTCTACGCATCGCCGCCGGCCTGACAGCGACCTCTTTGCTTGCCGCAGTCGTCTTTCTCGTCCCGACGCTCTGGGGAAAGCCTTGGACGATCGGCCACTTCTTTCTGCGAAGCTTCATCTCCGTGGCCGCGGAGCATCCGATGCTGCTCTCTTATGCTCGCCCCCTGGACGCCTATGGTCTCGACTTCTATTCCGACGACCTCGAGGACTATTCACCGGCCGGGGATCTCGCGATCCTCGATCAACTGAGCGAGATCCACTCGGGCCTGCGCGACTACGATCGTGATTCATTGTCGCCCGACGAGAAGCTCTCCTACGACGTCCTCGAATGGTTGCTGGAAGTACAGGAGGCGGGACGCCCCTTTCTCTACCACGACTACCCACTCAATCAATTCGATGGCTCGCAGTCCGGGTTGCCCGATTTCATGGTGAACATCCACCAGATCGACGACGAGCGGGGGGCACGAAACTATCTGGCCCGCCTCGAGCAATTCGACCTGGCCCTCGAGCAGATGGGTGACTCCGTTCGCGCACGCGCCGAGCGGGGCCTCTTGCCACCGCGCTTCGTCTTGCGCGCAGTCGAGCAGGAGACCGCCGCGTTCGCCGAGGCGGCGACCGAAGAGAGCGTCCTCTACACCCATTTCATTGATTCCCTGGACGAGATCGAGGACCTGCCCGATTCGACGCGTACTGAGCTAACGGCCGAGCTGAGGACGCTCATCAGCGAAGTCGTCGAGCCCGGATACCGACGGCTCTCCCAGACCCTCTCGGCGCTCGCCACCGAAGCGAGCGAGGACGACGGCGCATGGAAACATCCCGACGGAGAGGCCTACTACCGCTGGGCCCTTCGCTGGCATACGACCACGGATCAGACACCGGACGAGATCCACCAGATCGGGCTCGCCGAAATCAGGCGAATCCACGGAGAGATGGGGCGAATCCTGGCCGCCGCCGGACATCCCTCGGATACACCGATCGAAACGCTACTCGAACTCAATCGCGACGCGCGATTTCTCTACCCGGACAATGACGAAGGACGTGAGGCGATCCTCGACGACTACCGATCGATCATTGCCGACGTGGACCAACGCCTGCCGGAACTCTTCAGCCGGCTACCCAAGGCACCCGTTGAAGTCGAGCGCGTCCCCGTCTTCAAGGAAGCAGGCTCAGCCGGCGCCTACTACAACCCGCCATCCCTCGATGGCAGTCGGTCGGGCGTCTTCTACGTGAACCTGCGTGATGTTTCCGAAGTCCAGACCTTTCGCATGCGTACCCTCGCCTTTCACGAAGCGGTCCCCGGCCATCATCTCCAGATCGCCCTGGCCATGGAGACGAAAAATCTTCCGCTCTTCCGGCGTTTCATGCCGATGACCGCCTTTATCGAAGGCTGGGCCCTCTACGCCGAGCGGCTCGCCCTCGAAGAAGGCCTTCACGAAACCAGCTACGACGAGCTCGGGGCACTCTCGGCGGAACTCTTCCGCGCCGTGCGATTGGTCGTCGATACCGGTATCCACGCCAAGCGCTGGACGCGCAAGCGGGCCATCGAATTCATGATCGACAATGCCGGGCTGCCTCGCGGCGACGCAACCGCCGAGATCGAGCGATATATCGTCTTGCCTGGCCAGGCCTGCGCCTACAAAATGGGGCAACTAAAGATCCTGGAGCTCCGTGCGCGCGCGAAACACGCACTCGGAGAGGACTTCGACCTGCGAGCCTTCAACGATCTGGTTCTGGCGGGCGGCGCGCTGCCGCTGGCAGTCCTCGATCAGGTTGTCAGCGCCTGGATCGACGAGAGTGCCGAACGCGAACGGGCCGAGGCACCGTAGCGGCTCAGGCGCCGCCGAACGCCGGCGACTGGCATGCACCACCGATCTCGGTTTCAATTCATGGGGATCACCAGCCAGAGATAGGAGGAGTCGAGATGGAACTCAAGACTTTCGGAAAATCGATGTCGCATATCAATCTCACCACCGGGCAGATCGAGATGCGAGCCGCACCCGAGGACTGGGTCCGGAAATATGTCGGCGCGCGCGGCCTCGGCGTCCGCTATGTGCTCGAAGCCGGACCGGAAGTCGACAGCCTGTCACCCGAGAATCTTCTCTGCTTCGTCAATGGACCCTTGACCGGGTCCGAAACCAGTATGAGCGGGCGCTGGGCCTGCGTCACCAAATCGCCGCTGACCCAGACGGTGACGGATAGTCATCAGGGCGGCTGGTCAGGCGCGCGACTTCGCTGGGCCGGTTTCGACGGGTTGATCATCGAGGGCAAGGCCGAACACCCCGTCTATCTCTTCATCGAAGATGGACAGATCGAAGTGCGCGACGCCAGCGATCTCTGGGGCAAGGGCATTCACGAAACCATCGCCCTCTTCCAAGATCGCTATGGCAAGAAAAATCTCTCGGTCAACGCGATCGGCCAGGCGGGCGAAACGCTCTGCCGTTATGCCGCATGGCTGAATGAAGACGACCGCGCCTTTGGACGCGGCGGGACCGGAGCGGTCGGCGGCTCGAAGAACCTGAAGGCGATCGTGATTCGCGCAAGCCTCCAGAAGAGTCGTGATGTCGACGCCGATGCCTGGAAGGCCGTTCGTCGCAAGGCGCTCGATCTGATCCGAGATGAAAAGAATATCACCAGCCCCAAGAAGGGCGGGCTCTCGGTCTATGGCACGAACGTCTTGATGAACGTCACGAATTCGATTGGTGCGCTCGGCGTACGCAATAGTCAGAAGACCTCCTTCGGCGACCGCGCCGAAGCATTGAGCGGCGAATATGTCGAGCAAAACATCCTGGTCGGTGACCCGACCTGTCATGCCTGCCCGGTCGCTTGCAAAAAAGAGGTCGAGATCAAGACGGGACCCTGGAAGGGCCTGCGTATGGAGAGCGTGGAATACGAACCGGCCTGGTCCCTCGGCTCCAACTGCGACAACGACGACATCAATTCGATCGCCAAGATGATCGACCAATGCAACGACTTCGGCATGGATCCGATCGAAGCCGGCAACGCGCTTTCGATGTATATGGAAGCGACGGAGAATCATTGGCCCGGCGGGACGAGTGGCGAGCGGGGTCTGGCTTGGGGCGACACGCAGAGCATGGTCGCGATGATCGAGGCGATTGCCAGGCGGGGCGGAGTCGGAGACTTGCTTGCGGAAGGCCCCGCCCTCGCGGCCGAACGCCTGGGACATCCTGAGATTGCAATGTCCTGTAAGGGCCAGGCCGTCGCG
>CAZMFM010000017.1:0-58791 GCA_964565565.1 uncultured Spirochaetaceae bacterium
CGCTGTAATGGAGCTGCTCTCGACGCAGCCAATGGTGTCGCTACCGGCCATGCCCACCGGGCGGTCGAGCGTCGACGTCGTTCGGCTGGGGCTGCCCGATCGATTCGTCGAGCACGCCGAGGCCTCCGAGCAATGGCGTGAGGCGGGGATCGACTGCGAGGCGATCGTCGCGGCGGTGCGTTCCATGTTATGCGAAGGATCTTCGAAATGACGAATGGCGCCCTCTCCACGGAGACCCTGTCCGCCTACCGCCACTGTGCAGAGATCGTTCGCGCAAGCCATTCGAGCTTTTCCGCCACGTTCTGGATGCTCTCTCGTGAGCAACGCCGAGCAATGCATGCGATCTACGCATTCTGTCGCCTCGCCGATGACATCGCCGACGATGAATCGATTCAAGGCGATCGCGTTGAACTACTTCGGCGTTGGCGCGGACAGCTCGAGGACGCCTATACCGGAAAGGCTTCTCACCCGGTCGGCATCGCCATGGCTGATACCGTCGAGCGATACGGTTTACCCAAAATCTGGTTCGAAGACCTGCTCGAGGGAATCGAAATGGATCTTCTTGAAGTGGAGATTCGCGAGTTTCGGCAACTCGAACGCTATTGCTATTGCGTTGCCTCGACCGTTGGCCTCGCCGTGGTGGCCATTCTTGGATTGCGGGGTGAGGCGGTCGAGGGCTATGCGATCGAGATGGGAATCGCGGTTCAGCTGACCAATATCCTGCGTGATGTCGGCGACGATGCCGGGTCTGGTCGCGTCTATCTCGCACAGGAAGATCTCGATCGACATGGCGTGACGCGAGAAGCGATCGAGTCCGCTGAGCTGACCGGGGAAATTCGCGGGCTACTCGAGGAGCACGCCCGGCGCGCCCACCGTCGCTTCGAAAACGCCGAAGCGGCCTTGCCACGTGGCTACCGCAGGGCGCTTCGACCCGCACAAGCGATGGGCGCCATCTACCATGAACTATTGCGTCGCGTCGAGACTGCGGACTTCCCATGTCTCGATCGGGTCGTTCGGCTCTCGAAGGCGGAGCGAGTGGGCATTGCGGCCCGGGTCTGGTTTCGCCCGAGGTTGGCGGCGTGAGCGAGATCGTGCAGCGAAAGCTCTCGCATCTCGATATCTGTGCACGCGAAGATGTCGAGACGCTTCGCTCGACGCTGCTCGACGAGGTCGAACTCTTTCACGAAGCCCTTCCCGAGTTGTCCATCGATGAAATCGATTCTTCCGTCGATCTCTTCGGGTATCGGTTGCGCGCACCGATCCTGATCTCGGGCATGACGGGCGGTGCCGATCGCGCGCTCGAGATCAATCGTGCGCTGGCAGCCACTGCGCAGGAACTTGGCTTTGCGATGGGACTCGGTTCTCAGCGAGCGATGCTCGAAGATCCGCGGCTGGCATCGACCTATTCGGTTCGAGCCGTCGCACCCGACATTCTTCTCTTTGCCAATATCGGCTGCGTTCAAGCGAGCCAATGCACCACGGGGCAGGTCGCCGAACTCGTCGATGCCGTTGGCGCCGATGCTTTGTGCATCCATCTGAATCCAGCCCAGGAGCTGGCACAGGACGAAGGCGATCGGGACTTTCGCGGCTGCATCGAAGCGATCCAGTCGTTGGTGAAGGAATTGGCGGTTCCCGTCGTCGTAAAGGAAACCGGCTGCGGAATGTCGCCGAAGAGTCTCGCTTGCTTGCGCCAGGCGGGGGTGGCCGCGGTCGATGTGGCCGGTTCGGGAGGAACGAGCTGGCCGTTCGTCGAGAGTCTGCGCGGATCGCCGCGTCAACGCGCGATGGGCGATGCACTTCGGGAATGGGGAATTCCGACGGCGGCTTCGCTGATCTATGCGCAACGCGCGGGGGTTCCCGCGATCGCGTCCGGCGGTTTGCGCAACGCGCAGGATTTATTGAAGGTCGTCGCACTTGGTGCGCGCGTGGGAGGATTAGCGCTGCCTTTCTTGCGCGCGTTCACGGCGAACGGCGAAGAGGGCGTGCGTGCCTATGGAGAAATGCTCGCCGAGACGCTGCGCGCGATGATGCTGCTCGTCGGCGCACGATCGACGGCCGAGCTGGCGACGCTTCCAGTCGTGCTGGGGCCAAGGCTCGAGGCCTGGCTGCAAGAATCGCCACGTGATCGAGATCGATGGCAAGCCGAGATTACGCCCGGTCGCGGCGCGCTGCGCAAGCGATTGCACGGTCAAGAGGTCGCCGTCTGATGACCACTGACTTGACGAACACCCTGAGTTCCGATCCGCACCTGGATTCGGATTCCGATTTGAATTGCACTGCGTCCCTTTCGAGCGAGGTCATCCGGGCGCGGGCCGAGGGGGAGAATTTTCCGGTCGCGATGCGCGGGCTCCCGGGTTCGCTGCGTCGAGATCTCCTGGCGCTCTACGATTATGCGCGACTGGTGGACCAGGTGGGCGACGACGCTTCGGGCGATCGAATGGCCATGCTCGACGAGCTCTCGCAAGACGTGTTGCGCATTCCGGACGGAGTGCCGGAGAATCCGATCGTTCTTCGACTTGCCCCCGTCGTGCGTCGCCATGACCTCTCGCTTGATGCCCTCGAACGACTGGTCGAGGCGAATCGCCGCGATCAATCGCTGCGATTCATCTCGAGCTGGGAAGCGCTACTCGATAGCTGTACGCGTTCTGCCAATCCGGTCGGCGAGCTGGTCCTCGGCATTCTGGGCCAGGCGAACGCGTGGACGATTCCGCCCTCGGATGCCATTTGTAGTGGGCTGCAAGTCGTCGAACACTGTCAGGATGTCCGCGAAGATTTTCTTGCCGGGCGAATCTATTTACCTGCCGCCGATATGGAACGCCTCGGTTGTCAGCGGTGGGATCTGAAACAGGCACCCGCCTCAGCGGCGCTGCGACAGCTACTTCGACTTCAGGTTGAGCGCGCACGCGAGTTGTTGTCCGAGGCCGATGCGCTCCTCCCCATGCTCCGGGGGATCGCACTTCCGCTGATTGCCGGTTATGCGGCGGGAGGGTTTGCGACCTGCGATGCCCTCGAGCGCGACGACTTCGATGTGCTGTCCCTCTCCATTCGCCCGCGTCGCCGAGATCTCTTTCGCCATTGGCTGAGGCTCTGTTGGCGCGCGACCAGAGCCAGGGTTCGTCGATGAGCGTGCCTCACGTCGTCGTCGTCGGAGGCGGGCTGGCCGGTCTGCAGGCGGCGATCCATTGTGCGGATGCCGGCAGTCGGGTCACGCTTCTGGAAGCGCGAAGTCGCCTGGGCGGAGCGACCTGGTCCAAATTCCATCGTGGTCTCGGTTTCGAAATCGACAACGGGCAGCACGTCTTCATGCGATGCTGTGAGCACTACCTTTCCTTTCTCGACCGGCTGGGCGTTCGCGATTCGGTCGCAATGCAGACGCGTCTTTCGGTTCCCGTTCAACGTCCCGGCGCGCCGCTGGTCTGGATCCGGCGCAATCGACTTCCGGCCCCCGTCCATTTGGCCAAGAGCATCCTGACTTATCGCCCGCTTTCCTTGGCTGCCCGAATTCATGCCGCACGGACGGCGCGCGCCATTTCGAAGCTCGACCCTTTGGATCCCGAGCTCGATGCGCATTCGATCGGCGATTGGCTGGCCGAGCGCGGCGAGAGCCAGCAGGCGATCGAGCATTTCTGGGAATTGCTGATCCGGTCGACGCTGAATCTTCGAGCTCGGGAAGCGTCGCTCGCCCTGGCGACAAAAGTCTTGCGAACCGGATTCCTGGATCGCTCCGATGGGGCGGACATAGGTTGGTCGAAAATTCCCCTCGCGAAACTTCATGCCGAGCCCGCACAGCGCATACTACGAGAGGCGGGCGCAGGCGTTCATCTGCGAACGCCGGTCGATGCAATCGAACGGCGCGTCGACGGCCGCTCGTATGTCTGGTCGAAGGGGCATCGCTTCGAGGCCGATGCCGTCATCCTGGCCGTTCCTCATGACGCAGCAGGAGCGCTTCTGCCCGCGACGACCGATCGCGATTTGTCCGACCTCTCCGGGCTCGGTCGATCTTCGATCGTGAATCTCCACGTGGTCTTCGATCGACGGGTGATGGATCTCCCCTTCGTTGCCGGGATCGATTCGGAGTTGCAATGGGTCTTCGATCGGACGGAGTCCAGTGGTCTCGAGCGCGGCCAATACCTGACGGTCTCGCTATCGGATGGCGATCAATACCTTGGCCTCGCCGCGAATGAGCTGCGCGCGATCTTTCTACCCGCCTTCGAAGAACTCTTTCCCGCCGCGCGCCGAGCGCGAGTCGACCACTTCGTTGTCACGGTCGAACGTGCGGCCACCTTTCGGCAAGCGCCGGGGAGTCGTCGCTTGCGGCCCCCGGCCGGCCGGGTCGCCGACGGCTTGTTCATCGCAGGCGCATGGACCGATACCGGATGGCCGGCCACGATGGAAGGCGCCGTCGCCAGCGGCCGCCGGGCAGCCACGGAAGCGATGAAGAGTCTGGCTGGCTTTTCCCGAATCGAAGAGACGGAGGCGGCATGACCCCCCTGGAAATTCCACAATGTTTCGCTCGTGCGCGGCTCGCCGTGAACCCCGTCCTGGCCGCGGCCAGCGCCGGGCTCGAGCCCGCGCTTCGTCGAGTCGTCGAATACCACTGGGGTTGGGTCGATCCGGACGGAGTCGCGATCGAGGACCGCCCGGGCAAGGCCCTTCGTCCGACGCTTGCCTTGCTCTCGGCGGAAGCGGTCGGTGGCGAGATCGAGGTGGCTTTGGCTGGGGCTGCGGCAGTGGAGTTGGTTCATGACTTTACGCTGCTGCATGACGACGTCATGGATGATGACCGTGAGCGTCGTGGTCGGCCGGCGGCCTGGACCGTCTTCGGGATCGGGCAGGCGATCTGCGCAGGGGATGCGATGAGCCTCCTCGCCCAACAGGTATTGTTAGGCGACGAGAGTGCCCATCGTTGTGAGGCGTTGACCGTGTTGCTCGAATCGACACAGACCGTGATCGCCGGCCAGGCCCTCGACCTGTCCTTTGAGGGGCGTATTGACGTTTCCGTCGCCGACTACCTGTCGATGTCGGGCAAGAAAACGGGTGCTCTGCTTGGTTGTTCGGCCTCGATCGGTGCGATTCTGTCCGGCGCCTCGGCGAATCACGTCGCGGCGTTGCGAGAATTCGGGGAAGCGCTCGGCCTTGCCTTTCAAGCCGTAGACGATTGGCTGGGGATCTGGGGTGATCCCGAGCGCGTGGGCAAACCGCCGGCCAGCGATCTGCGTCAGCGCAAGGCCTCGCTTCCGATCGTGATGGCGATGGCTTCCGAAGAAGCCCCCGGTCACGCTCTGCGAGAATGGATGAATTCCGACGAGCCCGTCGATGAGGCGTCGATTCGTCGTGGCGTCCATTGGCTCGACTCCCTGGGCACGGAGACCGCGACGATTGAGCTAGCGCGTCGGGAATTCAATCGCGCGATCGAGAGTCTCGACAAGGTGCCCTTCGAAGAACGTGCACGAGAGGATCTCGAGCGTCTGGCGCGTTTCGTCGTCGAGCGAGAATTTTGATGCAGATCCAGTTGGCGAGCCCTCGCGGATTCTGTTCGGGTGTGGAACGCGCGATCAAGATCGTGGAACTCGCCCTCGAACGATACGGCGCGCCGATCTACGTTCGGCACGAGATCGTGCACAATCGATCGGTTGTCGATTCGCTCCGCGCGAAGGGAGTGGTCTTCGTCGATCGTCCCTCTGCCGCGCCGCCGGGATCAGTCCTGATCTTCAGCGCGCACGGCGTATCCCCGGAGCTGCGGGCCGAAGCAGAGAAATTCGATCTGCAGGTGATCGATGCCACCTGTCCCCTCGTCACCAAGGTTCATCTTGAAGCCAAGCGCTTCGCCGAGAAGGAGTTGGATATCCTGTTAATCGGCCACAAGGGCCACGTCGAGGTTGAAGGGACGATGGGCGAGGCGCCGAACCACACGCGCCTCGTCGAGAATGTTGCGGATGCGGAAGAGGTGGTGGTCCGTGATCCGGATCGTGCGGCCGTCCTGACTCAGACGACGTTATCGGTCGACGATACTGCCGATGTTTTCGCCGTGCTCCGGCGACGCTTCCCTTCGCTCGCGGCACCGAAGCGTTCGGATATTTGTTATGCGACACAGAATCGCCAGGACGCAGTCAAGGAGCTAGCCTCGAATTGCGATCTGGTGATCGTCGTGGGTTCGGCGAGCTCTTCGAACGGCATGCGCCTGGTCGAGGCTGGGCGGCGTGTGGGGGCGCGGGTCGAGCGGGTGGACGAGGCCTCGGAGATCGATGCGAGTTGGCTGGACTCGGTCGATCGCGTGGGGGTGACTTCGGGGGCCGCAGTGCCCGAAGGATTGGTTCAGGGGGTGGTCAGTCGCCTTCAAGTTCTCGCACGAGATCCCGTAAAGATCGAGTCGATGCCGATTGTCGACGAGGGGATGCATTTCCAGTTGCCCGCGTTGCTTCGCAGGGCACCTGGCTGAGCCAGGTTAGAATTGTATTGGGTCCCGGCTGGCGTCGACTGCTCTGTGCTACAGGCGGCGGTCGAGCATTTTACGCCTAACGTAATCGAAAGTTGCTCGAAGCAGGTGAAGCGGGCACGGGTTCTTGTTCGGGGTTCGTGGTCAGCGTGGGCTGAAGCAAGTCCTCGGGCGTGCGATTCTCCATCCGTGCCAGAAGGCCCTCGATGTATTGGGGCGGGACGAAGAATTTTACGCTGTCGCGTCGGCCCCAGAGCTTCACATCGAATCCCGAGGCGCGCTTCGTCATGAGGTATTTGCGCGATAGTTTTACGTTGACGTATTCGTGCACATTGCAGAGGGATTTGTCCGTCGTTCCGCAATCTTCGGTGACGCGCTTTTCGACAGTCAATGGAAAGGCTCGCCCACTCGCGAAGGACACGCGATCGAGAAACGAAAAGTCGTCGAACACGGCGCGAACGGTCAATTCGATTTCGGCGCCTACCCGACTACCTCGGGTCCTGGCGGTCGCGCGGAGCTTTGCGACGTGCGCACCAGTATTGGGCAACTTCGGCGTCACGAGAACCTTCGTGCCAGCATGGAAATTCTCGATCAACTCGAGATTTTCATGCACCCAGGTGGAGTCCTTGGTCGCACAGGCCGAAAGCGACAGCGCCGCGAGGGCGGCTATGGAGAGGGCGAGGCGTGCAGGCGTCATTCGATTCTTCATGGAAGGAGAATCGGCCGGTCGATCCCGACGCTTGACCACTCGGGCCGCAATTTCGGCGAGGACGGGCTGGCTGACCGGTAGCGACGGGGCACAACGGCGAACGGCAGGGATTGACGGTCTATCGCCGGGTGGTCGGTCGACGGGTATTGGCGCGGGTTGCCTGTGAGATGCCTGCTCGAGCGCGCCTACTCGATCTTTGCGAGCAGGTCCTCGACCGTTCCCTGATAGGCACTGACATTCTTGTACCCGAGCTCGGATAGCGTTCGGGCCGCCAGCACGGCTCGGCCGCCCGTCTTGCAGTGGAGCAGGATCGGCTGGTCCGCTTCCGGGCAGGATTGTGCAATCTTGAATTCGAGGAAGCCTCTCGGGATGTTGACGGCGCCCGGGACAGCGGTCTCTTCGAATTCGGCGGGCTCGCGGACATCAACGATGGTCAGACTAGCGTCGGTCTTGATCTTCCCGGCAGCTTCCCCCGCATCGCAGAGCGTGGTGGTCTCTTTGTAGGTCGTGATCAGTTCAATGAAGGTTCGCGGTGCCTCGGCCATGGGAGGATTTCCTTTTCGTTGGCGATCAAATGGATGACATAGCGACGGTTCGGCTCTGGTCCGGATTCGTCAGCTCGGGCGGTTCGCGGAGACGATCCAGGTCGCACTTCCCAGGCGGACTCCGTCTTCGCCTTCGTAGGGTTCGATGGCCCGACGAATTTCGTCGAGCACCTGGGCACGCAATTCCGGCCCAGAGTCCTGTAGGGCCCGACCGGCTGGACCAAGCTGGGTGAGAAATTCAGTTGCTTCGTCGAGGGATCGCCCACCGCCGATCAGCATGTCCTGTTCGAGGGATTCATGGGCCACGTTCTCAAAGCCACTTTGCTCGAGAATGCCCGTGACACGGTCGCGGTCGGCAAAGGCGAAGGGGCCCGGCGCGAGTGGATCGGGTGGCGCATCCGGGGGCGGAAGATGCTTCATGGCCGCAGAGACCGGCAGCAACATCCACGGATTTCGAGTGACCTCTTGCCAGCAGATGAATGTCAGCCGGCCGCCGGGTCGGAGCGCCGAGCAGAGATTCGAAAAGGCCTCGACCGGTGAGGCAAAAAACATCACGCCGAATCGTGAAAAGAGCAGGTCGGCTCCGGTCGAATCGAAGGTATGCGTTTGCGCGTCCGCCTGAATGAACTCAGCATTTCCGGTGCTCGCTTCCCCGGCTCTCTCTCGGGCGCGGCCGAGCATCGGGCCGGAAATGTCCAGACCCAGCACCGACCCGTCAGGTCCCACGCGCGACGCCAATTCCACTGTCGTTTGACCACACCCACAACCGATATCGAGGACGCGTTCTCCGAGTGAGATCTTGGCGCGGTCCATGGCCACTTCACCCAGGGGTGCGATCTGGCTGTCGATGACCTCGCCCATATCGACCCAGCGCTGTCCCGAAACCTCATTCCAATATTCGATCTGCTGGGCATTGGGTCCATCGGTTTCGAGCGACATAGGCACTTCCCCTTTTGATTGATCCACAGGTACCATGCAGCGCGCGGGTGCGCCAGAAGCGAAGTCTGACAATCCAGTCTTGGTCGATCGCCACTTGATCGACAATCGGGGAGAGGCACAAGTGAGCAGCTCGAGCAGCGCGTTGGGTCCCAGACAAGAGCCCATCGACTATATCGCTCGGACTCGCGCGCAATACGATGCGCTCGGTCATGCCAGCTACCGCTGGGTGGAAAGCGACGAGCCCTCCGCCTGGGCGCCACTGCGAAAGCCTGTTTCGAAGAGCCGCCTCGCACTCGTCGCGTCGGGGGGTGTGTACCGGGCCGGTCAGGTCGCATTTCATCATCGTGACGACACCAGTTTTCGTGCAATCGAATCCGACGTCGAATTGTCCGAGCTGCGTACCAGTCATTTCGCCTACGACCAGACGGCCGCACGCTCCGATCCGAACGTCGTCTTTCCGATCGAGCCGCTTCGCCGAAGCGTCGCCTCCGGTCGTCTCGGCAGCCTTGGACGTTATGCCTATACCTGTATGGGTGGAATCTACTCTTCGCGCCGCGTCCGAGAGGAGTTGGCACCGGAGATCGCACGCCGAGTCCGGGAGGACGAAGTCGATCTCGTTCTTCTGGTCCCCGTCTGACCCGTCTGTCATCAGTCCGTGGGACTGATCGCCAGGGAAATCGAAGCGCAGGGAATTCCGACGCTGTGTTTGACGAGTGCATTGTCGATCACGGAGGCCGTGAATCCTGCTCGCGCGCTCTTTTTGGACTATCCGTTAGGCCATACGGCGGGGAAACCGAAGCAACCTGAATTGCAGGACGCGATCATCGAGGCCGCGCTCCATGGCTTCGAAACCATGGAGGCGACCGGTAGCGTCGAGCGTCTGCCCTTTCATTGGGCCGAGGATGACACGTGGAAGAACTCGGTCATGCAGCCGCGCGAGGGCAGCGATGCCTCGCATAGCGACGATCGCTCTGAGCGGTCCGGCGAGCCACAATATCAACTCGACTCCGATCGCGAGGCGGTCGACCGAGCCGAGTCGTCGCCCGAGGTCTAAGGCTTGAGGTCTGGTCGGCTTCCTGTTGGGGCCTCTTCTGGCGAATTGGGTCGCACGGCGCGGGCGATGATCAGCCCGAGTACGAAGAAGAAGAACGCTCCGGCAAAGATCCATAGGCGATGCTCGACTCCGGCTGCGCCGGCTCCCCCGAGTAATACGAAGGAGACGAGTCCCGGCACGATGCCCACTGCGGTTCCGATCATGAAATCGCGTTGCCGCATCGAGGTCAGTCCGCAGCCGTAGTTCACTGCGTCGAAGGGCAGATAGAGGAGCCGCATGAGCAGTACGCTCGTGACGGCATTCTCACGGATTCTCTCATCCCATCTCTGCATGCGTCCCGGCTTGCGGTCCTCGACCACACCATGACCGAGCCAGCGTGCGACTCGAAAGGCAAAATTGGCGCTGGCGTTCTCACCGATCAGCGTGAGCAGGATGCCGAGCCATGGGCCGAAGACGAGTCCCGAGGCGATCGTCAGCAGCGTGGCCGGAAAGAGGACCAGCGGACGAACGGTGTAGAGAACGATGTAGATCAGCGCGGCTCGCCGGGTGCCGAATTGCGAGAGCCACTGGCTCAACAGTGCAGGGAGGTCTTCGATCTTGGTTTCGCTTCCGTGCCATGTCAGCCACGCGGCGACGGCGAGAGCGACCCAGATCGAAGCAAAGATCGTTCTGATCAACGAACTAGACCAGCTGGGCCAGCGGAGTTCATGGCCATTTCATCCTGTCTCATTCCGCTCTGCCCCGTTCAACATCGAGGGGGCTGTAAGAATGTAAACCAATTGACACTATTATGTGAATGATTCGAATCTGGTTCCTTCGTCCTTAAAGACCTTACACGTTAGGTCGATAAGGAATTCGATCGAGGCGAACATCGGGTGGTGTCTGGAGAGTCATTGGATTCATCACCCCTTTGGGCGCCGAGATCGAGGTCCGACTCGAGGAGAATAGTTTGATGGACGAGCGAAGAACCACGCCGCGTGCGAATTGTCGACTCCATGGTCGCGTCCACCAGCAACGGGGTCATGTCCGAGTTCGAATCGTAGATATCTCAGAAGGGGGACTTTGCCTCTTCTCGCCGGTCGCCTTTGAAGCGAAGAACAAGATCGAAATCGAGATTGATGTTCCCGGATTTCCCGACTGCCGTGTACAAGCCGAAGTCTGGCACGTTCGTCCACAAAAGGGCCGAGACGCGTCCCGCAAGATTTGGGCTGTCGGCGCCATGCTCGAAAAATCCGACGACGCCTATCTCCGGCTACTCGCGGCCGCCGGGGTCGCGCCTGACGGAATGGCTGCTGGATCGATCGACCGGATCGGCCAGGCGGCCGCGGACTCCTCGGTTCCGGGCACTGCCGCGACCGATCGTTCGAGCGATGCGTGCGACGACTTGTCTGCCGCAAAGGGCTCAGAGCCAAGAATCTTCCGCGTCCGCGTACAAGCCAAGACCGGCCCGAGGACGCGACTCTTGACCTTCACTGCCGATTCCCGTGCGGACGCGGAATCGATGGCCGTTGCCGCGCTGCAACCCGAGTGGAAAGTCATCGAGGTGCTTGTCGTCTGATCCGGCTCGCGCGCCGGTTCTGATACCCCGACGTATCCCTACGATTCTGTTGCGAGACGATAGGTCGGCGGCTCTCTGCCCGAGACGACGATCGTCTCTCCGACCAGGCTGCGGTCGACCAGTTCGGGGAGGAGTTCGGGGGAGGCATTGGCGACCAGGCGCGAGCCGTCGGGGCAGCGTGCAATCGTCGGAGCGGCAACGACCTCTCCGCTTCGATCATAGATGACGGTGCCGCCTTCGACGGTCGCCTTGCCGTTCGCTTCGAGTGCGACTGGGATCGCTGCGGCGTTGATCGCCGACTGTTCCTGACTTGTGTCTGCGAGCACGAACCCGTCTTCCTTGGGTTCGTGGCCATAGATACCGAGCGCGTGTTTCGAGAGCAGCCCGCCATTGCCCGAGACATAGGCGAAGCGACCGCTCTCTCGAAGTCGCAGCGCGGCGCTGGCGATTCCGTGGCTCGTGTAATTGTTCCCGGGCCCACCAAAGAAGGACATGCTGCCAGTGAGTGTCAGGCCGCGGGCATCGTCCATGGCAAGACCGATTTCCGCTGCGCCGACCTCGACCGCGATCGGGAAGCAGGAATAGAGATCGATGAAGTCGATATCGTCGAGGCCAATTTTCGCCGCCCCGAACAGGGCCTTCGCGGCGGCCGCAATGGCCGGTGAGCGGTCGAGCTCGGGGCGTTCAGCGGGCGTGACATCCGTATTGCTGGCACCGGCCCAGGGGAAGACGCATTGATCGGCGAGGCCTGCTTCGCGCGCGATGGCCAGGGTCGTGACGAGCAGGGCGCTGCCCATGTCGACGTTCGCGAAGCTGTTCATCCGCTTTGTGTAGGGCTCGGCGGTAATCCGATTGTTTGAGGAGGGGGTAGAGATGTCTTCGGGGCGGAGCGCTTCGGGAAACCAGGCGAATTCATTCTTTGCGGCGATCTGGCTCGAACGGCTGAGGAAGGCGCCAATCTCGTTTCTCCATTCCGAGGGCGACGCGCCGTGGCGCGCGGCCAGGGCGCTTTCGAAGATTGGATAGATGTCGGCCGGGCGGACCAGCTTCGCGTGGATCTCAGCCTGGCCGATCATGCCGCGAACCGAAGCGCCGACGATCGAATCCGCTTCGCCCCCGCCCTCCTGCATATTTGCTCTCGCCGCCGTCAGGAAATCCGAGTCGGGCTCGGCGAGTTTCATCGAACGGGTCGCTTCGGCGCCACAGATCAGTGTGGTCTCGAGTTGGCCCAGCGCGATTTCTTCACTGGCTCGATTGACCAGCCACTGAGGTGTGTTGCCGCCGGGCGTCGTGACTTCGCATTGGACGTGATCTGTCGGGTCGAGTCCCAGTCGTTCTGCCAGCTCGGTCGCCGGGCTTTTGCTGACCGGCGAAAAGGAGATCCCGACGACGGTGAGGCGTTGGATGCGGTCGCGGAGCCCGGGAGCGTCTTCGAAGGCGGCCAGTGCGGCGCGGCTCGCGAGGTCGATGACGTCGACGATGGCTTTTCGTTCGATGGATTGTCCAACGCCGATGAGGACTGGGATTCGGCTGGGATCGAGTGGCATGATTGCTCCGGTGGTTTTGGGAATGGGAAAGACTAGACGGCTTCAGGGACAATGGGATGCCACGGAGGCGACCCAGGCTCGATTTCCAACCACGAGCAGGCCGGAGCAACCGGCAAATCGAGCCTTTCTTTTTTGTGAATTTCGTTTACATTTTTTCGATGATTCACGGAGTCGTCGATCTCGACCGCGCCCGACATAGTCCGCACGTCGCGCAGAAACGCCGAACGCGCATTCGCCGGATTCTGCGAGCGGCGCTCGAAGTGGTGCGTGTCGACGGTCGTGATGGACTGACCCTCCGGCGGGTCGCGGCAGAGCAGGGCCTCACGACCGCCGCTCTCTACCGATATTTTCCGTCCAAGGACGCGCTCGTCGCAGACCTGCAACGCGCTGTGATCGCCTCGCTGGCGGACGTGACACGAGAACGCGTCGAGTCGGCGGACTCCATCGCGCGCTCAGAGGAATTTGGAATCAAAGAGCGAGCGGTGTTGGCCATCGTGTTATCCGGCTTCGTCTTCGAGGCATTCTCGAGAAGCGCACCGATGGAATTCGGCATTCTCTCCGACGATTTGAGCAAGTCCGAGTTGACCCTGCCGGATCGCGAAGCTGGACTCGTCTTTGACGCGGCCTGGGCGGCGCTGTCAGACCTGGCGACCCGCTTGCGAGTCGCGGAGCAATCCGGCGCGCTAGGCGAAGGCGTTGCCAGTGAGCGGGCGATGGCGCTTTGGGCCGGGCTGCAGGGTGTTGTTCAAACTCGCAAGCTCATGCGAAGCGCGCCCGATCGGATCGACTCGACGCGTATCGCAAAAGGACTGGTCGAGGCTTTGCTGATCGGCTGGGGTGCCGAGGCGCAGGATATGGAGCGGATTCTGGGGCTGATCGAAGAGCGCTCGCTCTCTTCCCTCGCGGATTCGGCGCTCGACCTCTTTGAGCGGCCAAATCATGGTTGAACCGATAGGCGAGGCCGGTGCGAAGAGAACGACTAGTACGAATAACATGATTGACATGAGGCTGGAATCGAGATTTTTTCGAGCCGGACGATTTAGGATTGAGCCCACGTCGACGACGTGTCGGCCAAAGGAGTAGGCGATGACGATGCATGATCTTGTGATTCGAGGTGGAACGCTGGTCGATGGAACGGGCGCGGCCCCGGTCGTAGGTGACCTGGCGATCGACGGGGATCGCATTAGTGCGATCGGTTCGTCGGTGGGCGAAGGGCGTCGTGAGATTGATGCGCGCGGTCTGCTGGTGACGCCGGGCTGGGTCGACATTCACGCCCACTACGACGCGCAGGCGACCTGGGACCCGATGCTTTCACCTTCTTCGGAGCACGGGGTGACCACCGTCGTGCTCGGCAATTGTGGTGTGGGGTTCGCGCCGGTTCGAGAATCGTTGCGCAATGAGTTGATCGATCTGATGGAAGCGGTCGAGGATATCCCCGGTGCGGCCATGCACGAGGGCATTCAGTGGGAGTGGGAGACCTTCCCGGAATACATGGACGCGCTCGAGCGCCGCGACCATGCAATCGACTACGGCTTGCAGGTTCCGCATTGCGCGCTGCGCGCCTACGTCATGGGCCAGCGCGGAATCGACAACGAAACCGCGACGAAGGACGATATCGAGCAGATGAAGGGGATCGTCAAGGAGGCCCTTCACGCCGGTGCCTTGGGATTCTCGACATCCCGGACAGAGATGCATAATACGCTCAAGGGAGACCCCGTCCCCGGAACCTTTGCGGACCATGACGAGCTATTCGGAATCGGCGAGGCGTTGTGCGAGGAGGACGCGGGCGTCTTCCAGATGAGTTTGACCCACCGCGAAGTGCCCGGTGAAATCGGCTGGATGAAGGAATTGGCGAAGAAGACCGGACGCATGGTGACCTTCAATCTCCAGCAGATCGACGAAAACCCCGATCTCTACAAGGAGGCGCTCAAGGGTCTTGATGAAGCGCGCGCCGAGGGCATCACCAATCTTCGCGGGCAATTTTCGGGGCGACCCGTTGGCGTCTTGATGGGTTGGGAAACCAGCGTTCATCCCTTCCTGGGCCATCCGGAATACGTGAAGTTGATGAGACTTCCGATCGCAGAGCGTCTCGAGGTCTTGCGCCAGCCGGAAACGAAGGCGGCACTTCTGGAAGGCGGGGAATTGCGAACCGACGGACTTCCCAAGAACGCGCCGATCCCGGATGTCTTCTTGAAATTCCTGACCGGGGCCACACAAAAGATGTATCCGATGGGCGGCGGGCATGATTATGAGCCGGAGCCCTCGGATTCCGTCGCCGGTCGCGTCGAATCGAGTGGGCGTTCGCCGGCAGAGGTCGTGTACGACGCCTTGATGGACCAGGACGGGAAGGGTCTTCTCTACTTTCCTTTGTTTGGTTATGCGACGAGCCGCTTCGATGCGATCGAAGAAACGATGCTCCATCCGCAGACCGGTCTCAGTCTGGCCGATGGCGGGGCGCATTGCGGTGCCATCTGCGACGCGGGAACGCCCACCTTCATGCTGATGCATTGGGCGCGGGATCGGAAGCGCGGGAAGCTGCTTCCCGTCGAGTTCGTGGTGAAGCGGCAGACGAGCGATACCGCACATCAATACGGCCTCTTTGATCGTGGAGAACTGAAGGTCGGCCTGAAGGCAGATGTCAACATCATCGACTTCGACGCCCTCGGTCTCGAACAACCCCATATGCGTTATGACTTTCCCGCCAACGGGCGTCGTCTCTATCAGGGAGCGAGCGGCTATCGCGCAACGATCTCTTCGGGAGAAGTCATCTTCGAAGATGGCGTGGCCACCGGCGCACTTCCGGGCAAGTTGATTCGCGGCGCTCAACCAGCGCCGGCGCGTTAGCGTGCCCAAGCGGAGTTCTGTCATGGCGGACGATACATTCGGGCAAGAGTCCTGGGCTCGCGCGGGTCGCAATCCAAAGATCGCGATCATCGGTGCTGGAATGTCCGGGATCGCCGCGGTCATCAAGTTGCGCAAGGCCGGGTATAGCGATCTCACGGTTTATGAGAAGGCGGACCGCGTCGGCGGAACCTGGCGGGAGAACACCTATCCAGGACTCTCGTGCGATATCCCTTCGCGCTGGTATTCGTTTCGCTTCGCGCTGAACCCGGACTGGACGCATCGCTTCTCCTACGGCCCGGAAATCCAGGACTACATGGAGAAGGTTGCGCGAGACTTCGATGTCGAATCCGTCGTTCGCTTCGGTACCGCGGTCAAGACCCTGGACTACGAGGCACCGAGTTGGCGCCTCGTGACCGAGACAGGCGAGGAATCTCGCTACGACATCGTCATCAGCGCGACCGGTATTCTCCATCGACCCGTCCGCCCCGACATCACGGGTCTCGATTCCTTCGAAGGGGACTGCTTCCACTCGGCGCGTTGGGACCACTCCGTCGAACTCGCCGGAAAACGCGTCGGTGTGATTGGAACCGGATCGACGGCTGCGCAGATCATTGGTGACATCACGGACAAGGTCGAAAAGATGGTCGTCTTCCAGCGCACGCCGCAGTGGATGGTTCCCTTGCCGCAGACGCGATACTCGTCGATCTGGAAGGGCATCTTGAAGCTTCTGCCCTTTCTGCAATGGCTGCCCTACTACTTCTACTATATCGGTGGTCTGCGGACCTTCGGTGCTGCGACGGTCGGTGATCAAAAGATGCTGGCGCGCATCGCAAAGGCCTGTCGCGACAATCTCGAAGAAAACGTCGCCGACCCCGCTTTGCGTGCCCGTTTGACGCCGGACTATCAAGCCGCCTGCAAGCGCCTGATTCTGTGTTCATCGTTCTACCCGGCCATGTCGAGGGACAACGCAGAACTCGTGACCGAGGGAATCGAATGCGTGACGACTAAAGGCGTGCAGACAGCGGACGGCCAGCTTCATGAGCTCGATGTGCTGGTGCTCGCGACCGGCTTCGACCCGACGGCCTTCATCTTGCCGACGAAGGTGACGGGCGAGAAGGGATTGGATCTCGAAGAATTCTGGGCGGGTGCGCCACGGGCACATCGAGCCGTCGCGATGCCCGGGTTTCCGAATTTCTGGATGCTCGAAGGGCCCACGGGTCCCGTCGGTAATCTGTCGCTGATCACGATCTCAGAACATCAGATCGATTTCGTGATCGCCATGCTCGACAAGATGAAGCAGGGTGGGCACGCGGCGATTGCGGCCAGAGAAGATTCCTTCGTGGCCTACAACGAGGCCATGCGCGAGGCGATGCCGAATACGGTCTGGATGAGTGGCGGCTGCACAAGTTGGTACATGGATGCTTCGGGCCTGCCGAACCTCTACCCCTGGGCGCCGGAGCGCTATCTGAAGGCGATGCGTCAGCCGGACTTTGGCGAATTCGACCTGCGCGACAAGGCGGCGGCGATCGCCTGCGGTTGATTTTGAGTCGTGGGCTCGCGCGGACTTCAGGGTCTCGAGGCGGTTCGACTCTTGGCCTACCGCCTAATCTGCGATCGGCCCATCCGTGCGAAGCCTTTCCGGGGCCAGCATCGCGGATGTCAGCCCGAGTGCTTGCAGGTCCTCGGGTAGAGAGCCATTCACGATCAAAGCCGCGGCCGCCCGAGCGGCCGCCGGCGAAGTCATGATTCCGAATCCACCCTGACCGGCGAGCCAGAAGAATCCGGCGCGTTCGGGGTCCATGCCGATCACCGGCGAGCGATCCGGAACGAAGCTTCGCAAGCCCGCCCAGCGCTGGCGGATATGGTTCAGTTCGAGGGTCGTCGCGCGTTGAATGGAGTCGGCCACGAGTGCGACGTCGTAGTCCTCGGGATGGGTGTCGCAGGGTTCGGAAGGCGTCTCGTCGCAGGGGGATGCCAAGAGTTGTGCTCCCTCCGGCTTGAAGTAGAAATCTTCGTCGGCATCGATCACCAATGGCCAGGTCCGCGTATCGGTACCCGGTGGTCCGTCGAAAGTGATCGCCGTGCGTCGGAGCGGTTGGAGCCCCACCGGCCTGGCGTCCGCGAGCCCAGCGAGCACATCGCACCATGCACCGGCGGCATTGACCACGACCGAGCCATGATAGGTCTGGCCTCCGGCGTTGACCTGCCAGCCCTCGCCCACACGGTCGAGCTTCGTCACTTCGGCCTTTGTCGAAACGACTCCGCCGCCTCGACGAAACCCCCGCAAGAACGACTCGAGGAGTCCGGCCACATCGATATGCAAGGCGCTCGGTTCGAGAAGGGCCGCCGACAAATAGTCTTCGCGCAGAATAGGGCAGCGCTCACAAGCCTCGGCCAGCGTGATCTCAGTCATCTCGGCCCCGACCTCGCGCCCGATCGCCGTCGTCTTCTCCAGACTCGCGCGTTGGTCTTCGCGGCCAATCCAGAGAACGGCGTTCGGCGTGACGAGGGGGGACTCCGTAAAGCCCTCGGGCGGTTCTTCGAAGAAAGCGCGTCCGGCTCGGGTGAGTTTGCCGACTACGAGCCCGGCATAGCTGTCGACGAGAAATGCGGCCGAGCGTCCCGTCGTGTGGTAACCGGGGAGGCTCTCCCGTTCGAGCAAAACGGTTGTGCCGTGTTTTTGCAATTCGTAGGCGGCGGAGGCTCCGGCGATCCCGGCTCCGACGACGATGAAATCAAAATGGGAATTCGACAAGGGTTGCCTCTGCCTCGTGTCTGCCCGCGAGGTTATTCGCGCCAGGGCGAGAATACAGGGTTCGCCGACCGAATCCTGAAAAAGCCCATTCCTAAGTCGATAATGGGTCGACGGGCATCGGATCTAGTGCACGGCGATCGGCAGAACCCGGTCGATCAAGATTTCTTGATAGCGGTCGGGCTCTTCGAGGTTCGGCGAATGGGCCGAGTTCTCGAACCAGACGAACTCTTTGTGCGGGGCTTCGAGTGTCTCGAAATATTCCACGACGAGTTCGAAGGGCGTGTTGTAGTCGTGTCGACCCGAGAAGAAGAAAACCGGCAGGTCGAGATGGCTGGCCGTCTTGATGAAGTCGATCTCATCCAGATCACTCCAGGCCTGGTCGAGGGAATTGAGCATGCATGGGAAGAAGGAGAGCTTCTTCTGGAAGCTGTATTCCGGACTGAAAAGAACTGCTCGAAGGAACATCTCGATGGTATTGCCGGAGAGGAGATCGCCGTGATAGTGGCTGAGCCAGGATCTTTGGAGCATCAGATCTTCTTTGTTGTCATAGGGTGGATGAATCGTCGCGAGCTCCCGGATCGCTTTCTCGTTGCCTTCCTGCTTCGCTTGATCGACTACGAACTGATACGAAACTTCTTCGTTGCGGGCCATGTCGACGACTTGTCCCATCCCGACGTAGGCATGAAAGAGCTCTGGATGACGCTGAACGGTGATCACCCCGAGTACGCTGCCCCAGGAATGTCCGACCAGGACGATCTTTTCCGTGTCGAATCGATCACGCAATTCGTTGACGAGCTGAAGCGTGTCGGCGAGATATTGCTCAAGCCGCAGGCTGTCGTCGGGGACCTCCGCCGAACAGGAGTTCCCGGCCCCTCGCTGGTCCCAGTGAACGACGACGAAATGTTTCTCGAGTCGAAGCCCGAATTGGCGTGCCATGGGCGTGAACGGGCCGCCCGGTCCGCCATGCAGAAAGAGCAGTACGGGTTTGCTTTGGTCTTGCCCGCGCAGGTAGATCGATTGCTGGACGCCGCCGAGTTCGATGAACTCTTGCGATTCGATTCCGCCTTCGGTCTCGATGCGCGTCGAAGAGCGTTGCAACCCCTCCATGATCTTGACCGAGATGGCGCCAGCGATTGCGATGGCCACCAGACTGAGAGCGGTACCGATCAAGATTCGCTTTAGCCAGAAAAGGAGCCCTCGGTTCATCTTGCTCTCCTTGCCCCATGAATGGGTCCCGTGAACGCTTGGATCATCGTACCTTCCAGCAAGGAGTTTTTCACGACCGCTTTGGCATTCGAAAATGCTCGACGAGAAAGTCGAGAAGGGCTCTGACGCGATTGGGCTGAAAGCGCCGCTCCGGAACCAGCGCGGTCACGGGCGTCGCCGGCCACCGCAGGTCAGGCAAGATCCGGACCAGACGCCCATGGTCGAGGTCATCTTCGAGTAGATAGTCGGGAAGGGGCGCGATGCCCCGCCCCTCTCGCGCAAGCTCGCGGATGGCAAAGAGATCGTTCACGATGATTCGAGGTCGCAGGTTGATGCGGGCCTTGTCCGGAAGGCTCGACTGGCCGAGATCCAATCCGGAGTGCACGGCGGGAACGCTGATGATGTCGAATCGTTCGAGGTCGCTGAGCGTGGAGGGTGTTCCCCGTCGGGCGATATAATCCGGCGAGGCGCATAACATGATCTGAATTTCACCGAGTCTCGTCGCGATCAGGCTCGAACTGGGGAGAGGGCCTTCGCGCACCGCGAGGTCGAGCCCTTCCTCGACGAGGTCGACGCGTCGAGCTGAGAGATCGAGTTCAACGGTGAGTTCGGGGTGGCGCTCGGTAAATTCTGCGATCGCTGGGACGAGTCGGGCACGCCCGAGTGCGGGCGTTGCCGACATTCTCAGATGCCCGGAGAGCGATGAGCGCATGGTGCGCACGGCTTCCTCGGCCTCGTCCAGGGCGTCGAAGAGTGGTCGGCAGCGGTCGTAGAGTGCAATCCCCTCTTCGGTCGGCCTGACCCGACGCGTGGTTCTCGTGAGGAGTCGCGCACCCAGTTGCGCTTCGAGGCGCGAGAGTTGTTTGCTCACTCCGGAGGGCGAGATGCCCAATTCTTGTGCCGCCGCGCTCAGGCTTCCTTTGTCGATGACCTGAATGAGTGTCCAGATGGCCGGTAGATTTTCGGGTTTCATTGATGACATAATGTCATAAATAAAGTGAATGTGAATGTACTAATACCTTTGGGGAAATTCTGTATTTTGCGGAGCACCGAGGAGGTAGACCAATGGAAAATTCGATCGCGAAACAAAACCCAGGTGAAGGAATTCCTTTTCGAGTCCACCTTTTGCGGGCGGCGAATCCCCTGATCTTGAGACTGCTGAAATCCCGCCTTCACTTCATGTTGAGCAAGGATCTTCTGGTCGTCGGTTATCGCGGATGGAAGTCCGGGCAGGCCTTCTCGACGCCACTCAGTTACGTCCAGGTTGGCGAATCCCTCTACGTCTGCACACGGCCGTCGGTCGCGAATTGGTGGAGAAATATGCGCGACGGGGTTTCGATCGAGGTCGTTTGGCGGGGGCGATCAACCCGGGCGAGCGCGACGGTCCTGGCTCCCTCGAGCGAAGAGGCGCTGATCGGATTTCGAAAATTTCTGACGCAGAACCCAGCGACGGCGTCGCTGCTCTACCACGTCGAAGTCGGCCAGGGCGGCCAGCTCCCAGAGCAAGACCTGCGGCGTGAAGTCGAAGCGTCGATCGTCGTACGCATCGAGCCCGAGATGAATCTGTCGCCGGCTTGAGAGAAAGCGAACCTGCGCCCGGCTCCCTACGCTCTTCGCAGTGAATTGCGATCCCTCTGTCGGGGTCGTCCTGAAACGCGAACTTCCAGAGGGGCGCACCATGTCTGAAACACGTGTATTGATCGATGGTCTACGATTTCCAGAGGGGCCGCGTTGGCACGACGGCCGTTTCTGGTTTTCGGATATGCACGACGGGAAAGTTCTTTCGGCGTCGATGGACGGTGAGACGAAAACGATCGTCGAAGTTCCGGCGGAACCCTCTGGCTTGGGTTGGCTTCCCGACGGAAGACTGCTCGTGGTTTCGATGCAGGACCGACGCCTTCTTCGACTCGACCCAGATGGACTGACGGAAGTCGCAGATTTGACGGGGCTGGCGACCTTTCATTGCAACGACATGGTGGTCGATCGGGAAGGCCGTGCCTATGTGGGGAACTTCGGGTTCGATCTCAACGCGGGTGACAAGCCGATTCCAGCCAACCTGATTCTCGTCTACCCGGATGGGCGATCGGAGGTCGCGGCGAAGGATCTTCAATTTCCGAACGGCACTGTGATTACTCCGGATGGCAAGACGCTGATCGTCGGTGAGTCCTTTGGCGCGCGACTCACGGCCTTTGATATTGCCGAAGATGGACGACTCAGCGGACGCCGGATCTGGGCCCAATTGGAGGGTGATGTGCCGGATGGAATCTGTCTGGACGAGGAGGGCGCCATCTGGCTGGCGTCGCCGGTCGGGCAGGGCGGTCTGCTTCGAGTGCGCGAGGGCGGCGAGGTGGTCGAGCGAATCGCCGTCGAGCACGATGCCTTCGCTTGCATGTTAGGCGGGCCCGACCGCAAGACGCTCTTTATCTGTACGGCGGCCAGTTCTGACCCGGCCAAGACGCAGGGTTGCCTCGGGCGAATCGAAGTCGTCGACGTGGCCGTGCCTGGGGTTGGGTTGCCTTGACGAGTTCTTGCTTCGGCGAGGCGCCCATTGCGCCTATTCGCCGCCGCCAAGCCTCGAGAAGACGGACTCCGGGGTTTCTCCGCGGGGCGAATCGCCTAGTCGAGAAAGCCCGATCTTGAGAGTCGCGCAGACTTCTTCGGCATCCTGAACGCCCCGTGAGACGAGTTCCTTGGGAAGTATTTCGCGGACGACGACCAATAACTGAGAGGTGACCACCGAGTTCGGGTTGAGGCCCGATTGCTTGAGCGCGATCCGGATCGTGCCCCGCGCTTCGATGCGCGAAAGCTCGGTCTCGTCTTCTAGTAGCTCGCACACCTTGTCGAAGGCCTCGGTATCAGCCATCGCTGGGTTCCGCCGCTTCGAGTCCCGCACGGGTTCGGATCCACCCTGTGTAGGCGGAAGGTGGCATGAAGGTCAGCCACCAGCCCAGCGTGTTGACGATCCCGGCTGCGGAGACGATCCCGGAGCTGATTTCGTCGGCACCGAGAAACGCGTTCTGGCTTCGAATCATTACGATCGCTAAGGCCGCCATAAGCAGGCTGCTTGAAGCTGCGGAGACGCCCCAGATGCCGAAGCGATTCGTGACCGCGGGGTCGGCCAATCCGAGCAATTGCCTTTTCCGCATCCGCCTTTGATACGCCAGCGAATCGGCGGCCATCCATGCGAAGGTGATCACGAATTGCACGGATAGGCCGAAGCGGGCGTAGATCGGCAGCGCGGCGTCGATCGAACTCTGATGCCAGATCGCCCAATAGCTCGTACCCATCGTCGCGAGGCCGGTCGCTGACAGGAGAAATACCAATGTCTTGCGCCATGAACTCGAGGCGTCGAAGACCCGCCAGGTGAAAACGGCCAATCCGACGAGGGTGATGTAGTAAGCGCCGAGCCGGAGACCGAGCAGCGTCATGCGCAGCGTGAAGGGGGCTTCGAGGCCGATGGCGTGGGCCACAAAAAGGCAGGTCTGGGCCACCGTGGCATAACATAGGAGCGAGATTCCGATCGCGAATTCGGGAAAGTGGCGTGTACGGAAAGCCATCAACAGCAGCTTGATCGCGACGACGGTTCCAACGATCGTGGACAATATGACCGAGGAAATCATCAAGGTCTGCATGGTTCTATTCGCCCTATCTGTCGGCTGAAGTCGGACTCGCAGGATGAATCGGGCCTGCGGGGCCGAATCTTGAGGCGTTTCGCCTCGCGCGGTAGGGCAAAGAGCCAGGGCCAGGCGGGGAATTTCTATCCAAGCAGTGCGGATGCATTCTCGCGCGCGAGCTTCAGGATGTGGTCGGGCGCGCTCTCCGGTGTTCCGCCCTTGAACGGGGGCTCCGGATCGTATTGGGTCGCGAGTTGTAGAAGCTGAGCGAAGTCAGGCCCGGCCACTTCGGCGGCGAAGGCTAGCGCCATATCGATGCCCGAAGTCACGCCGCCCGCTGTCCAGATCTTTCCGTCGACCACGATTCGATCGGAGCAGGGTTCGGCGCCAAACTCCTTGAGCGCTTCGAGCCCCAGCCAATGGCATCCCGCTCGCTTACCCCGCAGCAGTCCAGCCTTGCCTAGAATCCACGAGCCCGTGCAGACCGAGATGGTGTAGCGAGTGGTCTCGTGAATCTTGGCGACCCAATCGATTGTCGGCTGATGCTCCATGACGGCACCCACGGCCCCCGCGCCTCCGCCGGGAACGACGAGCACGTCGGCGGACGCGACATGCTCGATCGACTCTTCGGCGAGGAAGGTCAACATCCCCGTGTCCGAGGTGATCGGGCCCTTTTCCGCTGCCACGAAGCGAAGCTTCGCGTTCGGAAGCCGGGACAGAAATTCATAGGGCCCCATCGCATCGAGGGCCGTCATCTTCTGATAGGCCAGAATTACGATTTCCATGAACGGACTCCTCAAATTGCAGACGACACGCTTCGCCCACATTACGAGTAGAGTCAGTCACCCCATTCCCGCGCGCAATGACGCCGACCAAGCGAATCCTGCCAGGGGGAGCCATCAGCGCGGGAGGGAGCCCTCAGCTGAATGGAGCCATCAGCTAAGGGGGCCATTAGTCAAGGAGAGCCATCAGCCCTGCAGAGGGCGTGTGGGACCCTAGAAGCCCAGCTGCTTTGCCATGTAGTGCAGCATGGTCTCGTCCGAGCCACCGCCGATACTGATTAATCGAGAGTCGACGAAGGCGCGACCGGCCATGCTCTCCTTCATATATCCGTATCCGCCGTGAAATTGGATGCACTCGTCAGCGACCTGGCGACTGACTCGACCGCAGAACAATTTTGCCATGGTGATCAGATCGGTCGCATCGACGCCGGCCACGCGTTTGCGAACACACGCCTGGGTCAACTCCTTCGCTGCCGTCAACTGGGTATAGAGTTCAACCATCTTGAACTGCGTGTTCTGCATCTTGGAGAGCGGTTTGCCGAAGAGGACCCGTTCTTCCGCCCAACGTCTCGTCTCTTCCCACAGAAACATCGATCCGGCAATCGAACTGACGCAGCCGACGAGTCGCTCATCCTGGAATTGCATCATCTGCTGTTGGAAGCCGCGACCGATATCACCAATCGTGTGTGCGACGGGAACGCGAACATCTTCAAAGTAGAGCTGGCCGGTATCCGAGCCCCAGTTTCCGATCTTGTCGAGCAGCTCATAGCGGAAGCCCGGGGTGTCGGTCGGCACGAGGATCTGGGAGAACCCGCCGTAGCCGGCTTCAGGATCGGTGACCGCGAGAAGGCAAAGCCAGTCCGCGGTAGCGGCGTTGGTGATGTAGATCTTCGATCCGTTGATGACCCAGTCCTCGCCATCTCGAATCGCTCGGGTCCGGATTCCCGAAACATCGGATCCCGCATCCGGTTCGGTCACGGCGATCGCGGAAACCATCTCTCCGGCAATCGACGGAGTGAGATATTGCTGTTTCAGATCCTCGCTTCCGAATTCTGCGAGGGAAGGCGTCGCCATATCCGTATGAACACTGATTCCCATCGTCACGCCGGCGTTGTCCGACCGTGCGATTTCTTCGAAAAGCACCGCGGTATAAGACCAATCGAGGCCTGCGCCACCGTATTTCGGGTCATAGCGAAGGCCTAACATTCCGAGATCGCCCATCACCTTGAAGAGCTTCTTGTCGAAGCGCCCCATCTCATCGAATTCACGGGCACGGGGCCGCAGTTCCTGCTCGACGAATCTTCGAACCGTCTCGCGGAAGCTCTCGTGTTCGGGGGAATTGAGGGGGTCTTCGTGGGTCATGTGGGCCTCTAGAATGAATGGTGCGCGTCGATTCGATCGCATCACGTAGGGTAATATCGCGTTCTAATATTACCAATCACGATCCGTTCTGGCAATTTGACTGGCTGCTCACTCGTCTCCGAGCTTGTCGAATGCGAGCAGTAGTAGAAGCAGTGCCCGTGCCACGACCTGATGCTGTCGAGCGGGGACCGTGGGCTGAAAAGAGGGGGAGGCCTCCCTTATCAGTCACAGCACACCGAATGAACAGTTCCCTTGTCGCCTGCGCTGCGGGCTCTACCCAGTTTCAGACCCAAGCAAGCAATCCTCCTCCCCTACTCTGTGCCCCCCCCCGTGGGGGGGGGGGGGGGGATAAGCGGAAATTTCAAGTGTCGAAGCGCCTCAATTGGGCCATTTAGTTCGCACAAATGCCTGAGAATCTGAGATAATCGGCAGGTATTTTACCGGGAAGGGTATGTGCTGATGCTGAAGAAGTGTTCGTTGGTTTGTTTGTCTGGTTTTGTGGCCCTGATTTCCGTTCTGGTTCTGGCTACCCAAGCCTCCGCCGTGACGATCAGCCTGGGTTTCGACGGAAACCCAGAGTCGGTTGTGACGATGAGTGAGCTGAACGCTCCGCTCGGATGCGGCGCGCCTGGAGCGCTCGGCCAGCTGACCTGTTCCGGGTCGAACCTCGATAACGGCGGTTGGACCCTCGATAGCTGGAACATCTTCGTGGATCCCGATCCGACAATCAGCAACGTGTTTTCAGTCACGAACAATACCGCCGCGACACAGAGCTTCTTCTTCTCGGTCAGTTTGCCAACGAGCATTTCCTTCGGACCATCGAGCCTGATTCGAGGCTCGATCCAAGGCGGCGCGACGGACAACAATGGCAATGGGGTGACTCTTCCGAGCAGCCTATCGTCGTCGATCTATGATGCGCTGATCGACGGTGCTTCCGTCCGCACGCTGCTCGATCCGGTGCAACTCTTCTCGACGCCGAATGCATTCGACAGCGTTGCCGTTGGCCTGGTCAACTTCGGGATTCCGGTTCAAGAAGTCATCGCGGTGGCGACCAACTCGACGATTGGCTTGACGATTCGATTCGACCTGAGTGCGGGTGACTCGGCTTCGTTTACCAGCGTCTTCAACGTGGAACCCGTGCCCGAGCCCGGTACGGCGATGCTCATTGGTTTCGGGATGATGGGGCTGGCGGCCAGATCACGACGAATCTGACTCGCCTCCGTCCTCCCCGTCCTCCCCGATCTTCCTCACGTCCGCCCATCCGCCCATCCGCTTAGGGGCTGGAAGATGGTCCGGGTCCTCTAGCTGGGCGGCAACAGGATTTGCGTCTCATCTCTCAACTGGGATGAGGTGCTTTCTGTTTATTCAACTGGTTGCCCCGTGAGCTGACTCAGCCAGGTAGTTCTCGATCACCGGTGCGAGATGGTCGGGGTTGAAGCCGAATGGACCGATGCCTGGGTTGTAGATGACTCGGCCATCGCGATCGATGAAATAGATTCGTGTCGGTCTCGACGTGTAGAGCCGTGCGACCTCGTTGTCCATTTCGTCGACATAGAGCGGCACGACACCGTCGAAGAGATTGGCCTGACAACTCGCGGCGACCTTTCTTCGCTGGGCGAGGGTCACGGGTTCCTTGATATCCGTGCGCGCACGCTGGTTCGTGATGCGATTCACGAGCCGTTGCGAGCGGGAACGGCCGAGCCACCAGCGATCGCTGGCGTGGGCTTCTTTGACGTAGACGACGATGAATTCGACACGATCGCTGTACTGTTCGTAGAGTTCTTTGAGACGCACGGTCCCGTTACTGAAAGGCGGTCAGGTGTAGCTCCCGAAGACGAGTGCCACGGGTCGTTTGCCGCGGAAGTCGGAGAGTCGGATTCGTACGTTTCCCTGCGGATCCTGTAGTTCGAAATCCGGCGCCAGGTCGCCCACCTTGGGTGATTGGACGTCCATCGCGTATTGCCAGGCCAGTTCCTCGTTTCGCCACTCCATCGAATTGACGAGCAGGTCGATGCCCAAAACGAGATTGTCCTCTCGTTCCCATAACATGAAGATCGCCGAAACCATGGCGAAGGCGATCGCCGTCCGTCGCATGAAACGCCCGCGATGCTCGTCCGCAGTCGCGCTCTTTCGTTCGCCAACAATCAGAACAGCGGCCGTTCCCACTAGCGCGGCAAGTGAAACGGCCATTGGTGCACCGAACACCAAGGGAGTGAGTAGCGCCAGACCGAGCGCCAATCGGATGGCGCCGAGCATCCGGGTATCGGGTTGGCCGACCGAAATTGCGCCCAGTCTACGCAGCCAGCCCCGGTCGAGGTCGGGCGCGAAGAGCCCAAGGCCGCCGGTTGCGAGCAGGAATCCCGCCACGCTCGCGTGGAAGAAGACGATCCCTCCATGAAGCAGATAGACCAGCATCGTCCAGATCAGATTCTCGGTGTCGATGACGGTTTCGTAGCTCGGGTCCATTGCCTCTCCCTATCGTCCTTGATTCTCGGTCTACTTCTTCATGATTGTTCGAGTGTATAATAAGGTTGTGCGACGGACTAATCGATGTCAAGCGCTTGGATGGCGATGGTTCGAGTCCGGAACGAAATGATCCCGCCCCTTCATCGGTCGCGGCAGACCGTGAGGGAGCGGGATCAAGAAATTCCCAGTGCTTCTGCTCCGGCTAGTCGTTCTCGGGCGGCAGATCCTGGCATTGATCGAGGTATTTGAAGAGGATGCCCATCACCATGTCCTGGGCCGCCGGATTTTCTTTGGGGTAGCCACCGTAGATGGCAGCCGACTTAGGTACTTCGGTCGCTGGACTCTTGGCATATTCGACGGCCGCCTCGAGGTCCTTCGCGAATCGTTCGACGACACCGGGCTGTGTCTGCGGTCGCGTGACGCACATATGGATCGCGTTCGGGAATTGCTGGCCATTGAAACGCCAGCCCCGTTCCTTCATGAAATCGTTCACGTGGTAGATGTCGAATTCATCCGATGTGAACGAGAAACAGAAGGTGGGGTCCCCCATCATCCGCAACTCCGAATGCTGACGGACAACGTCTTGCATCGCGAAGGCGGTTTCGAAGATGGCCTTGGCGTATTTCAGATATCCCTCTTGCCCGAGGCTCACCATCGAAGCCCAGGCCGACGCCATCAGGCCTCCGGATCGACTTCCTGCGATTCCCGGCGAATTATATTTTCCGCCGGGCCATTCCGGTGTGGCGAAATATTGGAAGTGCCGAAGCGAGCGTGTACGACACAACAAGACGGACGTCCCCTTGAGTCCGAAGCCATATTTGTGCGTGTCCGCCGAAATACTCGTGACACCGGGCAGTCGAAAATCAAAGACTGGAATGTCGTATCCGAGTCGCTCGCCCCAAGGAAGAATGAAGCCGCCAAGACATCCGTCGACGTGGAGGCCGACATTGTGTTCGACGGCAATCTTCGAGAGCTCTTCGATTGGATCGATCGTCCCGTAGGGATAGTTGCCCGCCGATCCGACGATCATCACCGTATTCTCGTTGATGGCGTTTCGCACAGCGTCGGGGTCGACCAGCGTCGATTTCGGATCGACGGGAATGTGTACGACCTTCAGGTTGAAGAGATGGGCACCCTTCTCGAAGGCGGGATGGGCGGTTTCGGGAAGAATCAGTTCCGGCTGGGTAATCCCTCGTTCCTTGCGCGCTTGATCGCGATACATCAGCACCGAGGTAATGATGCTCTCGGTTCCGCCGCTGGTGACCGAGCCACAGGGGCGCTCATTGGGATCTTCGCCGCGTGCGGCCTCGGCGTGCATGAGATCAAGCGCCATGGCCGTGATCTCGCCCTCGAAGCGCGTGGCACTTGGGCAGATGTCGCGCTGCAAGGCGTTGACATGGGAGTAGTTGGAATAGACCTCGTTCAAGAAGGCGTAGTGGTCGGTATCGCCGCAATACATCGTTCCCGAGCATTGCCCGGTCTGCCAGAAGCTGTCCTCTTCTTTGGCGACTTCGCTGAGCTCTCGCAGGATCTCATCACGCGGTCGACCCTTCTCGGGGAACGAGCGGATGACGCCGAAGCGGTCTGCGTAGGGATAGAGTCCACCGGTCGGCTTCTTATTCTGCTCGGTCATGATGCGTCTTCCTCTTTGTTCGCGGATCGCGATTGCGAGTTCAAGTGCTCAACAGGTTCAGGGCCTGCGCGTGCAATTCGGGGTTGGCGGCTGCGACGATCAATCCGCCGGAGGTCGCGGACTCGCCCTGCCAATTCGTGACGACGCCCCCGGCGCCCTCGATGATCGGGATGAGGGGGACGATGTCGTAGGGTTGGAGTTCGCCTTCGACGACGAGATCGACGAGGCCGTGGGCGAGCAGGCAATACGAATAACAGTCTCCGCCGTAGCGCATCATGCGACTCGCGCTGGCCACTCGCTCGAATCGTTCCAGGTCCTTGGGCGCCGGGAACATGGAGGGATGTGTGCAATAGGTGACGGCGGAGGCGAGTTCACGGGTCTGGCTCGTACGAAGCTCGACTTCCTTTCCCGCGCGCCGCATCCCGGCTCGACCGGCAGCGCCGAAGAAGGTTTCGCCGAGATAGGGCTGGTGCATGACACCGGCGATGCACTCTTCGCCGTGTTTCAGGCCGAGCAGGATTCCCCATGCGGGCACACCGCTCATGAAGGCGCGTGTGCCATCGATGGGATCGATGACCCAGCAATAGGGCGAGTCGGTCTCGACGGCTTCTTCTTCTTCGCCAACGATCCCGTGGTCCGGATAGAGGCGCGCGAGTTCGCGGCGAATCGAGGCTTCGACTTCGCGGTCGGCGCGCGTGACCGGATCGAAACCCGCCCCTTCGCGTTTATTCTCGATCTCGAGTGGCTGACGAAAATACCGGAGCGCGATCGGGCCCGCGTCCTCGGCGATCGAGATTGCGGAACCCAGGAATGCGCGAATTTGCTTTTCGTCCGGTCGAGATTCAGGCGGGGCCATTGAGGGCCTCGAAGATAGGACGGTTGCGATCCCAGGCCGCGACGAATTGTTCGAAGAGCTGGTCGTAGAGTGCGCGGTTCTCCGGCTTGGGCTGGTAGACGTTGGCGATGCGGCAGAATTTGTCGATATCGGAGAGCGAGGCCAGGCCCAGTTCTTTGAAGGCCAGGAAGGCGGTGCCGCGATTGTTTACGAAGCGCGGCTCGGCGAGCTGGTGGACGGGGCGATTCATGGTGTCCGCCATGATCTGGGACCATTCATCCGAAACGGCGCCGCCGCCCGAGAAGCGAAGCTCGTCGATGTCTTCGCCGATGAACTTTTCGACGGCAGGCAATACCCAGCGCAGGCTGTTGCTGACGCCTTCGAGTACCGACCGAAGCATCCTGGCACGATCGGTTTCGAGCGAAACATTCAAGAACCCGCCGCGCATCGAAGCGTTCGCCCGAGGCGATTGCGAGCCGGCAAGCCAAGGTAGATAGAGAAGCCCGCCGCTGCCGGCCGGCGTCGACTGGAGCGCCTTTTCGACATTGGCGAACGGGTCCGCGGTCGAATGATCGGCCAGCGCATCGCTTGCAAAGGCGATCTGTGTGACGAAATGCTCGAGCGGTTTTCCGCCGAGCCCTACCTCGGACATCACCATGTAACGATTGCGAATCGGGCTCGGCATGCTGAGAATCCAATTCTCGAGATCCGTGCGCATCGCATCCACGAAGGCGAGTACCTGACAAGTCGTTCCGATGTTGACGGCACCGTGGCCGGGTCGGAAGGAGCCGGTTCCAATCGCCGCGGCGTGCGTATCGTTGACGCCCGTAAAGACCTGGGTGCTCGGATCGAGTCCGAGTTCCGCAGCGATTTCGTTGCGGATCGTTCCCTGGCACGAGCCTATGGGAATGAGGTCCGGCAATTTTTCGCGATCGATTCCCGCGATGGTGATCAGTTCGTCGTCGTAGTCGACCTGATCGAGGCGTCGGTTGTCGGTCAAGAGCTGCGCGAAGGCCGTGCAGGCGTTGGCGGCGCAATGGCCGGTCAGTCGGGCGGTGACGTAATCCGAGGGTTCGACGAGCTTGGCCGCTCGCTCGTAGATCTCCGGACATTCGGCCTTCAGGAAGAGCATGTGCGAGAGCGAATCATTTCCGGAGGGAAGCGGCGGCATTCCGGTTCGTTCGATCCATAACGTGGGCAGCGTCGGATTCGCCTGGTAGAGCGCCATCGTTTGCACAGCACCTCGACCGTCCATCCAAGGAATCATCGGTCCAACCGGAAGACCGGCTGCGTCGACGGGAACGATCGAGAAATACTGGCTCGTACAACTGATGCCGAGGATCGCGGAAGCGGGCTGGCCCGCTTCGCGGATGACCTGCTTCGCCGCGCTCACGATCGCCTTCCAGATTTCTTCAGGGTCTTGTTCGGCGGCGTCGGGCCCCAGCATTTTCGTTTCCACCGGCCGAAGCGCCGAGGCCGCAATCGCGCCGTCGTCGGCGACGAGCGCCACCTTTGGGCCCCCGGTGCCGAGGTCGATCGAGAGGATGAATTGGGAGGTCGTCATCGGGGTCACGATCTTTCGCACTTTCGAGGAGGGGATCTTGAAAGTGGTACATTTGTATCATATTAAGAGATTGCCACGCAACAGAGAAATGCGGCCGAGAATCGGGGCTAACCAGCGGGCGGGCCTTCGGGCATCAAGAGATCAAGAGGGCGGGAAGGCCAAATGGCAGCACCAGCCGAGCGATCGCGAAAAGGTCGAGCCGTCGTCGTCGGCGACTCAGAGGACGGGGGTGGCGTGACCAGCGACCGTGTCCGAGGGCCCTACGCTCGTGGTGTCGAGCGCCGGAGGGCTCTGCTCGAGGCGGTGCTTCGAATCGTGAAGCGGGAAGGCGTTGCCGCCGTCACCCACCGGGCGGTGGCGACGGAATCCGAGGCCTCCCTGCGCGCGACCACCTACTACTTTGCGACCAAGGACGACATGATTCGCGAGGCCTTTCGGTTTTTCTGCGAACAGTCCCTCGAACAGATCGACGCGACGGCAGAGCGCTACCGGGATCGCCCGGTGGGCCCTGGGGACGCCGTCTCGATGATCTTCGAGAATGTGCTGAAGGAATGGGACAATCCAAACACGTCCTGGGTGGCGGAATTCGAGCTGATTCTCGCGATCGCGCGGGAACCGGCGTTTGCCCCTGAATATCGGGCGTTTCAAGAGCGATTGGACCAGGGCCTGCAATGGACGATGGAGCAGATCGGCTCGAAAGAGCCGGCCCGGGATGCTCGGATCACCCTGGCCTTTCTGCGCGGATTCGAACTCGAACAACTCTCCCGTCCCGAGCGAAAGGCCTGGCAACGAAAGATGCGCTCTGACCTCGCTCACCTCGTGGAATCATTGTTGGGCGCTTGAAAATCAGTTGACAGTGTCTACTGACGCTTGTAGACACTGTCTACAAAATGGAAATTCCCCGCAAAGACCCCGAAACACTTCGAGACCGGTTGATCGAGGCCGCCCTCGAGATACTCGCCCAGGATGGCATCGAAGCCCTGACGTTGCGTTCGGTAGCGCGTCGGGCGGGCGTATCCCATGGCGCTCCGGCCCGTCATTTTAGGAGTCTCTCCGATCTGCGCGCGGAGGTCGCGGCCGTTGGCTATCGGCTGCTCTCCGAGGCCGTCGAAAAATCCAACGCACAGCTCGAACCCGACGGCGCTTCGTCCGATCGCCTGGCGGCCGCGGGCCGCGCCTATATCGATAGCGCCCTGGCCCATCCGGGCCTTTTTGCCTTGATGTTTCGCGCCGGAGACCTCGACACACAAAACGCATCGTACGCGCGCGACTCCGATGCAGCCTTCAAGGGGCTGCTCGAACACGTGCACGTCGCGCAATCCACCGGTTGGAAACCCGCCGACGATCCGCGCCTGGTTGCGGGTGCACTTTGGTCGTCCGTCCATGGGCTGGCGACTTTGTGGATTCAAGGCGCCTATCAAAACGCCAATCCCGACGCCTCCCTCGAGGAAGCGATCGCGGCAACACTACAACTCGCCTAGCACGAACATCAAGGAGAATGGAAATGAGTGAAAACCAATTCTTATCTGGAAATTTTGCGCCCGTGACGGAGGAACTCACGTCCTTCGATCTCGAAGTGACCGGCGAGATTCCAAAGCAACTCGAAGGGCGCTTTCTTCGCATCGGTCCGAATCCGATCGCAGCCAATCCAGAGAGTCATCATTGGTTCCTCGGAAATGGCATGGTCCATGGCCTCCGTCTGCAGGACGGCAAGGCACTCTGGTATCGCAATCGTTATGTCGTCGACGATCAGGTCGCTGAAATCAAGGGGCTGCCTCCGGTCGAGAGCCCGGATAGAGAGGGTCTGCTGGGTGGCGGCCTCGCGAATACAAACGTGATCCAACACGCGGGAAGGACCCTGGCCATCGTCGAGGCCGGCAATCTTCCGGTCGAACTCAGCTATGAGCTGGAGACGATCCGTCGGACCGACTTCGGCGGTACGCTGCCCGCCGGCCTGTCTGCCCACCCCCATCTCGATCCCGATTCGGGCGAGCTGCATACGGCCGTCTACTCGCCCATGTGGCAGGCCATTCAATATGTGGTCGTCGGGACGGATGGTCGGGTTCGCAAGACTGTCGACGTGCCGGTTCCCGGCAGTCCGATGGTCCACGACTGCATGATCACGAAAAATTACTTCATCCTGCTCGACTTGCCCGTCATCCTGGATCCAGAGGTGATCGAGGCGGGATTCTCCTTCCCCTATAAATGGCATCCCGAATATGGGGCGCGAGTCGGTTTGCTTCCTCGTGAGGGGGCGGCCGAGGATGTGACCTGGCACGAAGTCGATCCATGTTATGTCTTTCATCCCATGAATGGATACGAAGACAAAGACGGCCGTGTTGTGCTGGATGTCGTTCGCCATTCCCAGATGTTCGCGTCGGATATGCGAGGTCCCTCGGATGGGCTCTCGACGCTGGACCGCTGGCTGATCGATCCGAAGGGTGGCCCCGTCAAAGAGTCGCGCCTCGACGATCAGAGCCAGGAGTTTCCACGTCTTGACGAACGCTTGACCGGAAAGCCGTATCGCTATGGTTATACGACGGGGTTGGGTGATAACGTTTCGCTGGGTGGACTCAAGAAGCACGATTTCCAGAACGGCACGGCATCCCTGCATAGCGAGGGCGATCACCGCATCTTCTTCGAGCCCGTTTTTGTCCCTGAGTCGCCGGACGCCGGGGAAGATGAGGGATGGATCATGGCCTACGTCTATGACAAGGCGACGGACAAGAGCGATGTCGTGATCCTCCATGCGCAGGACTTCTCGGCGCCGCCCGTTGCGACGATTCAACTGCCGCAACGCGTTCCTTTCGGATTTCACGGAAATTGGGTGCCTGACGATGATTGATTCGGATCTGTTGGATCAAGATGCGACGGCTCTGGCCGCCGCCGTCCGGTCGAAAGAAGTCTCGCCGCGAGAACTCGTCGGCGCAGCGATCGGAAGGATCCAGGACCGAAACAAGAATCTGAATGCGGTCATTCACGAACGCTTCGAAGAGGCTTTGCTCGAGGCGGACGCGGTGGATGGGGCGGGCGGTGGTCCCTTTTCGGGTGTGCCCTTCCTGCTCAAGGACCTCGATGTCTTTTTGAAGGACGCACCTTTTGCGGGCGGGATGGAATGCCTCAAGCGAAGCGGCTATCGAGGGCCGCATACGAGTTCCCTCGTCTCGAAGTTCCAGAAGGCGGGCCTGGTCATTCTCGGACAGACCAACACGCCGGAACTCGGGCTCGACGGCACGACGGAGCCGAAATCTTTCGGTGCCACGCATAACCCTTGGAATCGCGACTATTCGCCGGGCGGATCCAGCGGCGGGTCGGCGGCGGCGGTGGCCGCGGGCATGGTCCCGATGGCTCACGCCTCGGACGGTGGCGGTTCGATCAGGATCCCTGCGAGCGCCTGCGGATTGGTTGGTTTGAAGCCTTCGCGCGGGCGAATCTCGATGGCTCCCGAGCACGGGGACTATTGGCATGGGTTCGTTTCGTCCTTCGTCGTGACCCGAAGCGTCCGGGATAGTGCGGCCATGCTCGACGCCGTGGCGGGGAGTGAGCCCGGTGATCCCTATACCGCGCCGCCACACTCGGGCAGCTATTTGTCCACGGTCGGGTCGAAGGGAAAGCGGCTCAAGATTGGACTGATGACGCGCTCGCCGAAGGAAACGCGCGAATGCCATGCAGATTGCGTCGCGGCCGTGGAGACGGTCGGACGCCAGTTGGAGGCGCTGGGCCATCACGTCGAAATCGCACATCCTCCCGGTCTCGACCGGCACAAAGAGGTCTTCTCGGGCTTCAACCTCGTGGTGGCTTCGTGGGTGGCGAAGGCACTGAACGAATGGAGCGAGGTGTTGGGCCGCGAGATCGGCGAGGGCGACGTTGAAAAGGGGACACTCATCCTTGCGGAGAAAGGTCGCGCCGCGAGTGCTGCCGATTATCTCGGTGTGGTTGCCGGGCTGCAATCGTGGTCGAGAGAAATCGCCGCGTGGTGGGCCGGGGGCTTTGATCTGCTCGTGACGCCGACCCTTTCAGGTCCGCCCGTTCCCCTTGGCAGTCGATCGCGGGAAGTCTTCTCGATCGCGACCTTCACGACTCAATGGAATGTCACCGGCCAGCCCGCGATCTCACTTCCGCTCGGAATGAGCGAATCGGGTTTGCCCCTCGGCGTTCAGCTCGTCTCCGGGGTCTTTCGCGAAGATCTGCTCTTTCGCGTCGCGAGTGATCTCGAAGCAGCGATGCCCTGGACGTATCCCGGGTGCTAGGCGTTTGCGTAGCAGGCTTCCAGGCCGCGCCATTCGATCGATCAGTCTCGGACAGGCTCTAAGAGCCTATCCCAATACCCCTTCTGTCGTGATGCGCGCGCCTACGATCCGATCTCTGCGTTGCGAAGTCTTGACGTAGCGAAGGCTACGCCTGCGACTTCGCGCCTTGATCTCGGACCGTATTCACGCACCTCACTCGGTCAGGGGTTTTGGGACAGGCTCTAAGGGACTCGGATTCGTTCGACGAGGGCATGGACCTCCGCGGACGGAGGCGGCGTGAGGTGGCTCACGCCGATCGCGACTGCGAAATTGAGTCCCGCGCCGATCGTTCCGATTCCTTCGGGCGAAATTCCGAAGAGCCAGTTCTCGGCGATGTTCTCGGCGAAGGGTCCTATGAAGAGTCCCTTGAAATAGATGATGTAGCCGAGGGTGAAGCCGAGTCCAGTCAACATGCCGGCGATCGCACCCTGCCGATTCGTGCGGAAGGTGAAAATACCAAGCAGGATCACCGGGAAGAGCGAGGCGGCGGCGAGTCCGAAGGCGAGGGCGACGACCTGTGCCACGAAGCCCGGCGGGTTATAACCGAGATAGCCAGCGAGCAGGATCGCGACGGCGGCACTGATTCGTCCGGCGGTGAGTTCATTGCGGTCCGTGATTCCGGGAGCGAAGACACCCTTCAAGAGATCGTGGGATACGGCGGCCGAGATGACGAGCAAGAGTCCGGCAGCGGTCGACAGGGCGGCTGCGATGCCGCCGGCCGCAATCAAGGCGATGACCCAATTGGGAAGTCCGGCGATCTCGGGGTTGGCGAGCACGATGATATCATTGTCGACGCTGAGTTCGTTTCCCTGCCAGCCGTAAGCTTGCGCCACCGCCCGAAAGTCGGGATTGCGATCGTTGTAATATTGGATGCGGCCGTCTCCGTTCTTGTCTTCGAAGCGTAGTAGGCCCGTCTCTTCCCATGTCTTGAACCATGGTGGACGTTCGGCGTAGGCGAGGTTGCCGTCCGCGGCGCCGACCGGCCCGGTCTGGATCGTCTCGGTCAGATTCAGACGAGCGAGCGCGCCCACCGCGGGAGCCGTCGTGTAGAGCAGGGCGATGAAGAAGAGCGCCCACCCGGCGGAGATGCGGGCGTCACGGACGCGGGGCACGGTGAAGAAGCGAACGATCACATGGGGTAAGCCAGCCGTTCCGATCATCAACGCCATGGTGATGGCGAAGACATCGATGCGACTCTTGGATCCGGCGGTGTAGGCGGTAAAGCCGAGATCCGTGACGATCCGGTCGAGGCGAGTCAGCAGGAACTCGCTGCCGTCTGCGACCGTGCCGCCGAAGGCCAATTGTGGGATCGCGATGTCGGTGACTTGGATCGAGATGAATACGGCCGGGACGGTATAGGCGAAGATGAGGACGCAATACTGTGCGACCTGGGTGTAGGTGATGCCTTTCATGCCGCCGAGTACCGCGTAGAAGAAAACGATTCCCATTCCGATCAGCAATCCGACCGTTATGTCGACGTTCAAGAACCTGGAGAAGACGATTCCGACGCCTCGCATCTGACCCGCGATATAGGTAAAGGAAATCACGATCAGGCAGAGTACGGCCACCACGCGTGCGGTCCGCGAGTCGTATCGTTCGCCGATGAACTCGGGCACCGTGAATTTCCCGAACTTCCGCAGGTAGGGGGCGAGCAGCAGGGCGAGCAGCACGTAACCACCCGTCCAGCCCATCAAATAGACCGATCCGTCATAGCCTAGAAAGGCGATCAGGCCCGCCATCGAGATGAAGGAAGCGGCGGACATCCAGTCGGCGGCGGTGGCCATGCCATTCACGATCGGGTGAATATCGCCGCCTGCGACGTAGAATTCTCCGGTGCTGCGCGCCTGGCTGAGCACGGCGATTGCGATGTAGAGGACGAAAGAGGCGCCCACGGCGAGATAGGTCAGCGTCTGGAGTTCCACGGCTAGAGTGGACCTCCATGCTGGAGGTTGTCTTTCGGCCGGGCGGCCTTCACGTCGGCATTCTCTTCGTGTTGTAGGCCGTGACGGGCATCCACGATCGACATGCGCCAGGCGTAGAAGAAGATCAGGACGACAAAGACATAGATACTTCCCTGTTGAGCGAACCAGAAGCCGAGCTGGAATCCGCCGACCTCGATTCGATTCAGGACATCCACCAACAGGATTCCGAAACCGAAGGACACGAGGAACCAGATGACGAGACACAGGCCGACGAGGCGCAAATTGTCTTGCCAGTAACTCCGCTTGCTCATTCGCGATCCCCTTCGTTTGGAATGGTCGCGTAGACTCTAGCCTGGGTATGCGGGCGGGTGTCGGAAGAGTTGGTGTAGGCTCGCCCCACTGTTTCACTCCTTCGAACAGAGCCCCGACCGGGCCCCGAGAAAGGCAGACATGTCCTATCGATCTTTTGCGCTTTCACCCGCCGCGGACGGGCAGACGCCGATCGTTCATTGTTGGGCGGGTGATGAACCCGTTCGAGGCGTCGTCGTCATTGCCCACGGAATGGGCGAGCACGCGCTTCGTTATGCGCCCTTGGCAGGCGTGCTCAACCGTGAGGGTTATGCCGTCTATGCCAACGACCATCGCGGACACGGCCAGACCGTGAAAGATGCTTCGCAGCTGGGCGACTATGGGCCGGAGGGCTGGCGTGGCTTGATCGATGATCAGCTCCAACTCCTCGAACAAGTCACCCAGATACATCGGAAAGAGGGCGTCCCGACCCTGTTGTTGGGCCACAGCATGGGTTCGATGGTCGTGCAGCATGTCCTGACCGAAGCCAGCGAGCTGATCGATGGCGCGGCGCTCTCCGGGACGACCGCGGTCGATGTGATGGCGGCAGTGACCGCACAGAGTGATCCCGAAACGGATCTCTTCGCCGCCTTCAATCAAGCTTTCGAGCCGGTTCGAACGGAATCGGATTGGCTGAGCCGCGATCCCGATCAGGTCGATCTCTATGTTGATGACCCGCTCTGCGGATTTTCGGTCACGGATGCCGGGCTTGCCTCGCTCATGGAAGCGGGGGTCGCCTATTCGAGCGAGGCTTCGACGAATGCAATTCGCAAGGATTTGCCCATCTATCTCTTTTCAGGCGAAGCCGATCCGGTCGGCGGCGGTGGCGCACTCGTCACGATGGTCGCGGATCGCTACCGGAAGGCCGGTGTTGGGGATGTCCGGCTCAAGCTCTACCCGGAAGCTCGTCACGAGGTCTTCAACGAGACGAATCGCGAAGAGGTCGAGGCGGATTTCATTGCCTGGGCCAATCGTGTCAGGGATTCCGGCTCAGGGTCTGCCACATAATCCAATCGTAGAGAAGGGAAGTTTCGAATGAGCGAGATCGGAAATTTCACGGGCGAGCGTTTCGGCCTCGAGGACAAGAATGTTGTCGTGACGGGTGCCTCGTCTGGGCTGGGTCATCACTTCGCGGGTGTACTCAGTCGAGCAGGCGCCAACGTTGTGCTCGGTGCCCGGCGTGAGGACAAGATCAGCGAACGCGTCGAGGAAATCCGCGCCGCTGGCGGCCAGGCCACGGGATTGAAACTCGACGTCTGCGATGCGAATAGCATCGACACTTTTCTGGAGGCCGCCGCGGAGGCCTATGGTCCGATTGATGTCATTATCAACAACGCGGGCGTTGAACCCGGGGCCAAGACCTACGCGATGATCGACGAAGACGATTGGGATTCGGTCATGGACACCAACTTGAAATCGGTCTGGCTGATCTCGAAGGCCTACACGGGACAGGTCGTAAAATGTGGTCGGAAGAGCGGCAATATCGTGAATATCTCGTCGATCACCGATACGCGCGCCATCAAGGGCCAGTTTCCCTACGCGGTTTCGAAGGGTGCGCTGACCCGATTGACCCAGGTGATGGCCCTCGAAGCCGCACGTTTCGGGATTCGTGTGAACGCGCTGGCGCCGGGCTATTTCTTGACCGATGTCAGCCGCGTTCTGCTCGAAAGCGAAATGGCGCCGGAGTTCGTGAAGGGAATTCCGATGCGTCGACTCGGTGAATTTCCGGACCTGGACGGGCCGCTCTTGTTGCTCGCGTCGGATGCTTCCCGCTACATGACAGGTTCGGTCATCGCGGTCGACGGCGGACACGTCTGCGCGTCGCTGTGACTTGCTATGTGTCTCTCTGTGTTCCTGTGTGTCCTTGTGCGTTTGTATGTGTTGTTATGCGCGGGCCAAAGTCCTAGGGGTAGACCGTGTCCCCGTCGTTGGCCACTACGATCTCTCCATCGAAATCGTTTGCGACGAGTGAGCGGACCTGGAGGTCGAAAAACGGCGGCGGCCTGAGTCGGACGAGGATCAACCGGTCGACCTGGGCCTCGGCAGCGATGTCTCCGACGTCGAGAATGGAAGTGTGGAATTTTGCTTCGAGTTGGAGACGCTCGGGATCGGGTACTTCGGCGCCCGTTCCTTCGAGTTCGGCAACGGTCGGAATGTAGGCGGCCTCGTGAACGAGCACGTCCGCGCCGCCAGCGAAGCTTGCCAACACGTCGCTTCCCCAACCGCTTCCGGAAACGACGATGCGGTGAGAGTCATCCGAGAATCGCCAGGCCAAGGTCGGGAGCGGGCCACCCGGGAGCGCGCGCGCCTCGATCTTGAGTCGTTCGATCTCTTCCTCATAGCCATCGGAGACTTCGGTGACGACAAATCGCCCGCCGGCGGGAGGCAACGCGATCGCGTTGCCAAGGGCCTCGCGGCCGACTGCGTGAGCTTTTTCAAGGGACTCGACGAGGTTGCGCGTGCCGATCGGGCCGATGATTCGGATCGGCTCTTCGCGTGGCACGAGCCAGCCCGTCATCAGTAGATCGTCGAGGCCAAGGGTATTGAGCGGCAAGAGATTCGTCAGCACGATCAGTGCAGGCTGATTCAGCGGAATTTTCGCGGAGCGCAGTCCCTCGGCGATTCCCCGTCCGGCGTCGACCAGGACGATGGTTCGGCCGAGGCCGATCGCAGTCGACGGGCCGTGGCGATTTGGATTCTCGTATTCGGTACCGGTTCCAACGGTCACGACGCTGAGCTCTTCGTACTCCTGGATTTCGAGCGGCGCGACGATTTCTGCCATCTCGGCGGCGTGCCAGAGAACGAAGGCGCCGGCCCAAGCCAGGACCAAGATGCCAACGACCATCGCGAGGAAATAGAGTTTGCCGTCCATTAGTCGAATACAACCGTTTTGTTGTCATAGACCAGGACGCGTCCGTCGAGATGCCAAGCGACCGCTCGTGAAAGAACCGTTCGCTCGACATCACGACCCTTGCGTACGAGTTCCTTCGGTGTGTCGCGATGGGAAACGCGCACGACGTCCTGTTCGATGATTGGCCCTTCGTCGAGGTCGAGCGTCGCATAGTGCGCGGTGGCACCGATCCGCTTCACGCCTCGATCGTAGGCCTGGTGATAGGGCTTGCCGCCCTGGAAAGCTGGCAAGAAGGAATGATGGATGTTGATGATTTGCATGGGGAAGGCCTCCATCATTTGAGCGCTCAGAATCTGCATATAACGCGCCATCACGACGAGGTCGATCTTGTAGTCACGAAGTAGCGCGATCTCACGCTGCTCCTGTTCGTCTTTCGTTTCCCGGGTGATCGGGAAGACGTGGTAGTCGATGCCAAATTGTCTTGCGATCGGTTCGAGGTCTGGATGGTTGCTGATGATGACGGGAATGTCGCAATCGAGCTCGCCCGATCGATGCCGGAGGAGCAAGTCGTAGAGGCAGTGATCCGTCTTCGAGACGAAGATCGCGACCTGTTGGACCTCGCGGTCGAGTCGTAGCTCACATTTCATGCCGAAGCGATCGGCGACCTCGCGAATCGCGCCTTCGAGCGTCGCCTGGTCGATCGTGGCCTCGCCGTTGCCGCCGTTGCCGCCGTTGCCGCCGCCGTTGTTGTTGTTGTCGGTGGTGGTGGACATGTCGAAGCGAATCCGATGGAAGAATTTGCCCGCTTTTGTGTCCGTATGTTGATCCGCATCGAGGATATTCAGGCCGAGGGCGAAGAGCAGCTGCGAGAGGGAAGCGACCAGGCCGGGACGGTCGTCACAGCTCGCCAGGAGCGTCGCGGTCGTCGGCGTTCCCGACGTTCCCCCTGTCGTCGTCGTCCTCGTTTCGGTCACTGGCGCTGTCGTCGGTTCTTTCGTGGGGGGCGTCATCAGGTGTTCTCCGGCCGGGAGACTAGCAGCCGGGACTGCCCATGGATTCTTTCCTGCGCCTCGGCCGTAGCGGACGCAATCCTTGCGAAGAATGATTGCGCTATGGCCCAGGGCCCGACGCTTCGATAAATTCACTGATAAGGGGAATCACTCATCCCCGAGTTCTTCGCTGTCCATTCATGGGGGATGGGATGCGGGAGCGGCCCGGAGGGGCGGCGACGGCGGCCACCTGAGCCCGGGATCTGGCAGGCGCTTTGGGCTGTCTGTTTGACATTTCTATGCCGGCTTTGGGAGGTAAGAATGGACCAACGTAGCACTACGACGAGTGAGGTGGTGGCGTCCTAGCACGCTGACCGTTTCGTCGAATACGCTAGGTGTTGCGTGGGACGTATGTTCCCAACGCTGCCGACCCTGGGAGCGCGGATGTCGTAGCCGCAATAGGACTTCGGTCTGTTCCCAGGGTCTCTTTTTGTGCGCGGCTCGATTTCGGGAGTTGTGACTTCGAAGAGGGTCGCGACGGGAGGGCTTCTTTCGCAGTCTGCTAGAGGGCTCGTCTCCAGGGCTCGACGTCGAGGCCCGGATAGCGTTGCTCGAGCGCGTCGACGACGGCCGGCGTCCAATATGAATGGCCGGGGGCGGGGACGCCGAAGAGTGCCAGCTCCTGCGGCGTGCAACCTGCGGCAAGTCGTAGGAAATGCCAGTTGTCGACGAAGTCCGAGAGCGCGTCGAACCCGATCCATTCCTGCCCTGCGAGCTTGAAGCAAGCGATCATGATGAAGCGGCTGGCGGCTGTGCCCGTGAGGTCGGCACCGCGGTGCCACACATCTGGCCGGTAGGCCAGGAAAGAACCGCGCCGCCCCTTCGCCTGGACGAGCCTTGAATGGAGCTCGGGTGCCTCGCCGGGCAAGAGGTGAGCGTTTGGGTCGGGTCTCGGCGAGTCGCCGATCGGCAGCAATTCCGGTGGTCCGCTGTCTTCGTCCACATCGCTCAGGTAGAGAAACCCCTCCATATGCCAGACGCCAGGCTCCATTCGGGGAGGCACGACCGAATGATTGCGATCGATATGCAGAGGTTGTTCGTAGTTCGCCGCACCCGCGTACTTCGCCCAGAGGCCGGCCTGATAGAGCCGGATGTCCTTTTCTCCGAGGGCGAGCCGAGCGAATTCCGTGAGCCTTGGGTGCAAGAGGAGTTTGTTCAGTCTTCCTCCGGTCGCGAACGGAAATTTGATGTGGCCGTCGAATTGCTCTTCGCGAAACGCGGGCTCATCGTCCGCCACCTCCGGTGGTGCCCACTTGCGCGGGCGCGGCGCGAGGAATCGCTCGCGGCGCGGATTGTCGGGGGCGTGAAATTCCTTGGGCCGGGGATACAACGCCCAGAGTTCATTCGCCGCCGCATCGATTTCATCCGTTGGAATGAGATCGGGAATGACGACCCATCCCTCGTCTTGCCATTGTCTTGCAGCGGATTCAAGAGACACGGTCGTCCTCTCCCAGGTTCTCGCGATACGCAGACGTCGCCCGGCGCATCGCTTCGATCGATCCTACTCCGAATCGGCGTTGTACGGCCCGTGATAGCGGATATCCAAGCCGAGCCAGGGGATGACGAGGCTTCGAGAACGCAACGATTCGATAGCTGACTTCATCCGAATCCTGGGAGTGCTCTACTTCGAAGCGTTCTTCCCCGGTCTCGCTATGGAGGGGAAGGGTCCCGTAGGCAAAGCCGAATCGGTCGGATTCGTCGATCGTATAGATCACACGACTCAGATTGGTCCACCACAGCCCGAAGACGCGCGCGACGACCGCGACCAACGTACCGGCGGCCGGTTCCGACTGGGGAAAGGCCCTGACCCACGACTGGTCAAAGGGCGCCCAATCTTGAATGCCACGTTTCGCCCTTTCGAAGTCTGCGGCGCCACGACCGATGATCGCGGAATACCGATCGACGTTGTAGCCGGTGGGCATTGATTCGCGCGTCGCACCCACATGGGGATAGGAGAACTCCGCTGTGGAAAGTTCGACTAACAGATGATCGATTTCTTTGGCGGTCGGGAGCCTGGTCGAGATCATGGCATGGGTCGTGGGATCGAAAGCGAAAGGCAATCGAGTCCTGCCTTCACCATTTGAACATGGGGGCAGGATTGAGAGGATTTCTCATCAGCCATCGGGTTGCTTTCTTGACGAGCATCCAATGAAAGCCGGCATTCGGGAGCGTGGATCGGATCTCCTCGACCTCGCTCCTGGCTAGGCCACATCTGAAAAGACCCAGGGAGAAATCCACGAGGTCTCCCTTTCTGAAAATTTCGACCAGGGGGAATCTGGCGTCTTTGAACTCGCGAATCTTGTGGTGTTCCTCGATCATGAGCTCGATTTCGGCTGACCATGCCTGCAGGCCCATTCGTTCGAGGTATGCCAATGCAGGTGGGAGTGACGGCGGAATGTAGTCGAGGGTGTCGCCAGTCCAGATCCCAATGTCATGGAAAGCGCCGGCGATGATGATCTTCCGTCTCTCTTCTTCGCTACAGGGTTTGAGCGCAAAGCAGAATTGGATCATGCGATGGACGTGGTTCCGGTAGCCGGGATAGTCGCCGGCGATCAAATCCCTCCACTCGCTCAGGATTTCATCCAGTAGTGGGAGGTCGCACGGATTCGTCACGTCGTGTCTCGCGAGATACTACTATTCGTGTTCGTGTGCAGGTCGAATCAACCAGCACAGGCTCCAGCGCCGCCCTCTTCGGAAGCCGATATCTGGGAAGGTTCCGACTTCTCGGAACCCGAGTTTCGAATGTAGCGCGAGCGACGGCTCGTTGGGGAGCGTGATGCTCGCGACGATCTGATGCACGCCTTCTTCCTGGGACAGAGCATCGAGCAAAGCCTGGTATAGGCGCGTTCCGATTCCCGCAGCGACGCGGTCGTGGCTGACGAATATCCCGGTTTCGACAGTTTGCCCATAGACAGGGCTTGGATGGAAGGTCCGGCTGTTTGCATAGCCAAGAACGCTCCCACCCGATTCGAGTACGAAAATCCGGTGGGGTCCGCGGGCCGAGAATTGATCGAACCAGGCTTCGAATTCGATCTGAGGGAGAGGTTCGCTGTCGAAAGTATGGTGTGTATTCGCAGCGTAGTAGTTGTGGATCTCTCGCATCGCCTTGAGATCGGCCCGGCTTGCGGGTCGGATCGTTTCAGTCGGCAAGGCTTCGCACCTCCGAAGGCTCCAGTCGAAACGAGATCGTGTGTTCGCGGAAGCCGAGGGCTTTCCAGAAAGCGATTGCTCGGTCGTTGTGCGTGAACGCTTCAAGGTAGAGGGCCTGGTTCTCTTCCACAATTTGATTGCGAAAGAGACCGATCGCACGACGGCCGATTCCCTGTCTCCGACGGGAACGGAAGACGTAGAACTGGCGGATATAGAGGCCGTCTTCGGTCGTGCGATAGAGGGCGTAGGCGACTGGCTCCATCAAATGTTCGAACAGAACAGCTTTGTAGTCGCCGTCCAGCCACCCCGTCAATCGATCGACGAGTTCGATCTGCGACATCAGTCTCGGCGTACGTTCGTCTTCTTGAAGTTGATGATTCAGTTCGGCGAGGCGTGGGATGTCTTTTTGTGTCGCATGTCGAATCTTCATGAGGGGGACTCCACGTCCTTGGGCGGTTGAACAGGTTGCGCTCGGCGCACGTAGTAGTTGTCGAACTCCTCGGCGCGATCGAATTCAAAACCATGACGCGCGTAGAATCGATTCGAGTCGCTCCGCTTGAGTGCGCCGACGTGGATGTCCTTCCCGGCGTGATCGGCCTCGGCGAAGAGGAGGCCGAGGACGACAGAGCCCGCCCCGAGATTCTGGCGTTTGGGCTGGATGTAGAGATGATCGAGGGACAGTCGATCTGGCTGCTCGACGACGACGACGAATCCGATTCGCTCTCCATCCACTTCGATGTGGCGGGTCGAATCGTGCGCGAAGGAAGCCAAGAACCGGGTACGGGCGCGGTCTTCGTCGAAGCGCCCGATTCGCTCTAGGCTCTCTTGCATGGCCTCGACCCTCAGGGTCGCGAGCGCCTCCGCTTCCGTTTCAAGGGCAGGGCGCAGCCTGATATTGGATGTCGATTTGCGCATAGTTTGACCGGACACGCCTTTTGGCGCCCTTCGAACGGGCGCGTCGAGTTTCGTCTTTACAATGAAATCCGATCTGGCAGACTTCGCCACTATGTCTACGAATCCCGTTCCGAAATTGCCCAAGAAGAAGAGATCTCTCCTCGATCGATTGTCGACCTTTTTGTTCAACCGACGAGTCGACAAGATCTACGCCGAAAACGACTACCTCGACGCCTACCGGAAGCACACGGATATGCGCGCCAAGCGAGATCCGAAGTCGGCGATCGGCGGCATGTGGGAAGAAGTCGGGCAGATGCAGATCGACTTCATGAAGGGTGAGGGCCTGGCCAGCGATTCTCGTATGCTCGACTACGGCTGTGGCACGCTGCGCGCGGGACGGCACTTCATCCGCTATCTCGAGCCCGATCACTATACGGGCGTCGATCTTTCCGAGGGTGTGCTCGAGGCGGGTAGGGCGCTGCTCGTTGAAGAGGGGCTCGTCGACAAGCGGCCGAGATTGATTCCGAATACGACCGGCGACTTCAAATTCCAGATGTTCGAGGATGAGACCTTCGACTTCATTTTGGCGCAATCCGTGTTTACGCATCTGAAGGAAGACCATCTCGAGGAATGCTTTGCCAATGTCGGGCGACTCATGGGCCCGCAGTCGCGTTTCTACTTCACGTTCTATATGAGCGACCAGTTCGAGCAGACCGGGGCGAAGCGATTTCGCTTTCCCTATTCGTTCTTCGAGCAAGTCGCCAAGAAGAACGATTTTGATCTGACGGATCGATCGAAGGACTATCCGCATCCTCGCGGCCAGATCATGGCCTTCGTTCAGAAGCAAGCCGGGTAGCGCTCGCCTACGAGTCGACTCGGCGGTCGACGGCCGGCTATCTGATCGCGAGCGGATTGATCGGCGAGCCGACCGCGCCGGTGATTGGCAGGGGCGGCCCGGTGAAGAGGAACGAATAACGAAGATCCTCGGCACAGGCCCGGGCCAATGCGTCCATGTGGAAGATCTCGCCGAAGAGCACGCCCGTGTTGCGCAAAGAGATCATGTGCAGAGGCTGGAAGCAATCTTCGGTTTCGTTGGGCAGGACTTCGATGCCCCAGGTGTCCGTGCAGATCGCGGCGACCTCGCGCTCGAAGAGCCAGGCGGCACAATGAACGGAGAGGCCCGGCGCCGGCCCCCCGCAATAACCTTCCCAGGATTCTTCGGAAAGACAGCGCGTCATCATGCCAGTCCGGACGAGTACGATATCGCCGGATTCGATCGAGACACCTTCGGCTTCTGCACAGGCGTCGAGCAGTTCGGGGCCGATTGCGAAGCCATTCTCGAGCCACAGTTTTTGGCAATGCCTCGGAATGTCTAGCAATACGCCGCGTCCGACGACGCCATTCTTCGCAGCCTCGATCCCGTTCTTCTTCGCACCACGGCTGGTGACGAGCGCGATCTCTCGGTCGTTGTACATCTTTCCGTCGTAGAAGACGTGGGCGAGCGCATCCCATTGTGTCCCGCATTGCAAAGGCATCGTGATCGAATCGTCGGCATAACGAAAGCCGCCGGGAATGTCGTCCTGCGCACCCGCCAGGACGTCGCCGCCATCCTGTAACATGACATGGATGGGATTGTGTCGACCCCCGGCACCGGTCTGTGGTCCTTTGTGGTCAAAGTTCAAGCCGCAGGAAATGACCTGGCCGCGGCGGGGCAGGGCGACGGCGGCGAGTACCCGCTGCGGGGTGATGAAATTCAATGCGCCGAGCTCGTCGTCGGGTCCCCAACGACCCCAATTCGAATAGCGTCTTCCCCACTCGCGAACCGTGTCCGCAGTGATCCTCGCGGTCATCGCGTCGGACTCGACGGGCCCGCGGCCGTTGTGAGCACTGCCTCGACGATCGGCACGTCCTCGGGAACATCGACGGGAACGCTGGTCCAGCCCTCGACTTCCGGTGCGAGGATCCGGTAGCCGTTCTCGAGGGCGCGAAGTTGTTCGAGCTCTTCAGCTTTTTCCGCAGGGCTGCGCGGTAATTTGACGAAGGCCAGGAGGAAATCGCGTCGGTAGACGTAGAGGCCGACGTGTTGGAGCGGGACGATTCCCGTCTCTTTCCGCTGATAGGGGATGGGCGCGCGGGAGAAATACAAAGCAACACCATTTGTGTCGACGACGACCTTGACGCGATTGGGATCGTCAAAGGCGGCCGGCTCGGCGCGATGAACAATGGTCGACATGGCCGCGTCGTCATCGCCCAAGAGTGCGTCGATCGCGGTATCGATCACGAAACCTTCGATCAGGGGCTCATCCCCCTGCACGTTCACGATCACTTCGTGTGGGTGACGCGCGGCCACCTCGGCCAGGCGATCGGTCCCCGTTGGATGGTCCATGGCCGTCATCTCGACGTCCGCGCCGAAGGCTTCACAAGCCTCGCGAATTCGCTCGTCGTCGGTCGCGATCATCACCGCGTCGACACGTTTGGCGAGCCGGGTTCGCTCCCAGACGTGTTGAATCATCGGCTTTCCCGCGATCGGCGTCAGCGGTTTTCCGGGGAATCGGGTCGATCCATAGCGGGCAGGCAGAATGGCAAGAACGCTCATGGAACAATCGTACCCAATACCGGCCCCCGCGACGAAAGGCGGCTTCGTATCGTAACGACCTCGGCTTTATGAGCCGCAGTCAGCTCGAATGCGACTGCTAGGATCCGCGCGTGGAAAAATCCGACCCAGAGCACCCGGCCGCCCCTACCCGTGAAGCCAGCGGCAACGCAGCCGCTGAGGCGAAGAACGCCCCAGAACCCACTCGCGTCAAACGGCCCTGGTGGTTGCCGCATTTCTTGGGACGGGTTCCGATTGGCCTCGAATCGAAGCATGTGAGTCTCGTCGGCGTCGTCGCCTTGGCCGGTTTCTTCGAGAGCTACGACCTCTCGATGTTGACTGCCGCATTGAAGCAGATTCGTGAGAGCTTTGATCTCAGTCAGTCGGACATGACCGGACTGCTCGCCTGGGTTCGGTTGGGCGCGATCCCGGCTTTCTTCATCCTGCCCCTGGCCGATCGGCTCGGTCGTCGCCGTATCTTCCTGGTCGCGGTGATCGGAATGAGCCTGGCGACCGTGATCTCCGCTTTTGCGCAGACGACGGGCCAATTCATCGCGGCGCAGACAATCGCCCGAACTTTCGTCGTGGCGACGGTCGCGACGGCGACGGTGATCATCGCGGAAGAGCTGCCGGCGGAACATCGCGGCTGGGGAATCGGGATGTTAGGTGCGATCGGGGCCTTCGGATTTGGTCTCGGCGCGCTCTTCTATGCCTTTGTCGAAATGCTGCCCTACGGCTGGCGGACGCTTTACCTCGTTGGTGGGTTTCCGCTGTTCTTGATGCCGATGTTGCGACGCCGTGTTCCCGAAACGGGTCGTTTCAAACTCGGCCAGGCCGGGCGAGACACGAGGATCACTCGCGGCGCATTCATCCAGCCCTTGATCGACATGTGGAAGGAGTATCCGGGTCGCAGTCTGGCGGTCGGGGCGATGGCGATGAGCGTGTCGATTGGGGTCGGCCCGGCCTTTAACCTGCTCTCGGACTTCGTGCAGACGACCCATGGTTGGAAGCCGAGTAGCTATTCCCTGATGGCCATTGTCGCGGGGATCGCCGGCGTCGTCGGCAATCCGGCGATGGGTTGGGCCGCGGATCGGAACGGGCGACGGCCAATCGCGATGATCGCCTTTGGACTCTTTCCCTTGATCGCGTTTGCGATGTACTTCGGACCCAGCGAGAGCATTGCGCTCGTTTGGATGCCCTTCGTTTTCATCTTGACCGGCGGAAACGTCATCATGCGCACCGTCACGAGTGAGCTCTTCCCAACGTCTTCCCGCAATACCGCGATGGGCTGGGAAACGCTCTGTGAAACCCTGGGCGCGGCCGTCGGATTTGGTCTCGTTGGCTTGTTGACCGCGGACAATGCTTCGATCGCGCCGGCCGCCGTGATCGTCAGTCTGTCGACATTCCTGGCCGTCTTCGTCTTCTGGCTGTTGCCGGAAACGGCCCGTCGAGAACTCGAATCGACGAGCCGAAACGCCGACGCGGATGCGCGGAGCTAGCCTCGTTCCGCTACGCTCGCCCGTCTAGAACGCTCGCCGGAGTCGACCCCCTCGAACATGGATCCAAAGCTCATATTCTGGACAGCAGCGATCGCCGATCTCGGCGCGGTTTGTCTGATCGCGGTTTTCGGTGTGCGTTATGCACGGCGCGGCGAGATTGCGCGGCACAAGCGATCGATGAAGATCGCTTCGTTGCTCGTCGTCGCGTTCCTGGCTTCCTATCTTCTGAAGGTTCAACTGCTGGGACGGGAAGACATGGCGGCCTGGACGGCCCTCGACGTCTGGGTGCTGCGAATTCACGAACTCTTCGTCATGCAGATGTTGATCGGTGGCGCTCTGGCCTGGATTCAGGGCCGGAAGCTACTGACGACGCGCCTCGTCACTCACGATCCCAATGATCCGGTCGCTGATCCAAAGACGCTTCAGATCCATCGACTGGCCGGCCGCACGGGCGTAATCGGTTCGGTCCTGGCCTTCGTGATGGCGCTCGGCATCCTTGCCGGCATGTACCTTCGGGCTTTCGGCGGCTAGAAGCCGAAGTCGTCAGACTAGAGCCGGATGCGCGAGGCCGGGCGACGCGTCGAGTTTCGATGAAGGACAGCGCCAACGATCATACCGAGGGTGAGGATGAGCCCGCCGGTGATCCATTCCTGGTAGCGGGTGCCCGCGCGCAGCTCGTAATTCTCGATCTTGAGCGACTCGATCTCTTCTCGTTGGCCGCTATCGGTCGAGCCGAGGGTCGCATTCGACTCGCGCAGCCGTGACGCTTCCGTGCGGATTTGCTCGAGTTCGGTTCGCAGGTTCGCGGTTTCCGTTTCGAGCTGGGCCAGTCGAAGTGTTGGCGGCGGCTCGGTCTCGAGATAGCCGGCGGGAATCCATCCGATCTTGCCTTCGGTCGTCTGGACCCGGGTCCAGCTCTCGCCTGTGCTGAGCACCGTCAACTCGTCCCCGGTCTCGACGCCAGCGATGATCTTGAATTGCGTGCCGGCACCCGAGCGAAGATTCAGCCGGATATTTCCGCGGACCCAGCCGATGTTGGCGGCGGCCGCAGTGGGCGCACTCAAAGTGGTCCATGTCATCGTGCACAGAAAAGCGAGGACGAGGGTCAGCGGCACGATCTGACGCGCCGAGCGTGAGTGAAACGGAATCAAGCGAAACTCCCAATTCGGGGGGGAGGCCTTTGTTTACATCCTTCGAGGCGTTTTCGCGAGCGAATCCGCATCACGAAGGACCGCACGGCCAATCGAATCATCCTGGCCCGTCTCCTCGCTCGGTGATCGGCCGATGTCGGGGCGGGTCTAATAACCCTCAATCGATCGCCACGGCGCGCGCTCAGGATGATCGATGGGATGCTTGACGGGGCAGACGAGAACCTCTTTCCTGTGGCTCCCCCAGTTTCCCCGGGTTGGACTGACGCCAGATCATGCATACCAATTACCGCGAATCGCACCTCGGCAAAGGCCGCGAATATCATGACAAATTCGTTCGGGGGCCCTATCGCTCGGTGATCTGGGATGTGGAGCAGGCTTCGCTGCTTGCCATTCTCGAGCGCTACCGGAGTGCCGGGTCCGGGCCGATCAATATGCTGGACTTCGCCTGCGGAACCGGTCGAATCCTTCAGCTCTTTGAGTCCCGGGTTGAATCGGCCGTCGGGGTCGACGTCTCGAAATCCATGCTCGAAGTCGCGGAGAGCCATCTCTTGCGGAGCGAGCTCTTGAACGCTGACCTCACCCGTGAGCCCGCTCTGGTCGGCCGCCAGTTCGAATTGATCACCGCTTTTCGGTTCTTTCCGAATGCCGAACCCGCATTGCGCGACGACGTCATGCGCGAACTCGTGGGTCTGCTGGCAGACAACGGGATCATGATCTTTAACAATCATCTGCGCTGTACCGGGTCGAGACTGCGGCTGCGACGTTTTCTTCGCAGAACCATCGGACGGGGCAGCGAGCGCGATCTCCATTGCATGTCGGATGCCGAGGTCGATTCGCTCGCGCAGCGCTTTGGACTCTCCATTGTTGAAGTGCATTCGATGGCGGTTCTTCCGGTGTTCAAGGAGAAGCGTCCGATGATTCCGAAATTCTTGATCAAATGGGTCGAACGCTGGGCAGTGGATCGCCCGTCGCTTGCCGGCCCCGCCAATACCCGGATCTACGTGTTGAGGCTCGATCGCTCGAGCGACCCGCCCGGTGACGAGTCGTCGTCACAATCATGATCGTCGAGATCATCGGCCCGCCGGGCGTGGGCAAGACCACGCTCGCCGCGGCCCTCGACCAGCTCTTCGAGGACGCGGATGGGGCGGACGGGTACGCTGCCGGCGGTCACGCCGACCCGACACCGGACGTCTCCTACGTGTCGTTTGCGGAGTATCGGGCGCTCGATCTCGCGATCGGCGAAGCGGGGTTGATGAAGAAGCGTCGCCTCGCGCGTTGGCTCAATCTCCTGCCGATGTATTGGCTTCGTCCTCGTCTGGCCTTCTCCCTCCTGAAACTCAGACTCCTTCACGGAAGACCCTTTCTCCGCCGCGGCCGCAAGGCCCAGAGATTGATCGCCCATGCGCGCTTCACGGATCGGCTACGGGCGGCGATGCCCGATCGACTCGTGATCCATCACGACGGATTCACGCAATGTCTTTGGTCAACGCTGATCGATTCCCGGGCATTGCGAGGTCGGGAAACGATTCGCGCCCTGCTCGGCGACTACTATCATCGCGTCCGGCCACGGATCATCTTGCTCGAGGTCGAGGACGAGTTGGCGGCGAGGCGGGTATTCGAGAGAAGCTCGACCGGGAGATTTAATCGCGATTCGTCGCCTCAGCAGCGATCAGAATTCATTCGCTGGCTCGACTATCATCGTCAGATCAGGAGCCTCTTGCCGGATGACCTCGATCTGACACGGATCGATGCGGGTCGTTCGGTCGACGAGGTCGCGCGCGATACGTTTCGGGCTTTGACCGAAGGTCGCTGACCCGATCGGGATTGGGCGGGTTGAAATTGATCCCGGCGTTGATGGAATTGCTCGGTGTGGCCGTCCGTTGCGAACACTGAGAGCTGGGAACTGAAGGCTAGAAACAGAGAACAGAAAATGGAGAGGAGATTCCGTGGCAGAGTTGCTCGTCGAGAAGTCTGATTACGTGGCCACGATTACGCTCAACCGCCCCGAGCGGTTGAACGCGATTTCGGTTCCGATGCTGAATGCGCTTTCCGAAGCGCTGGTCGATGTGGACAAGGATCCCGAAGTTCGCGTCGTCGTCATCACCGGGGCCGGCCGCGGATTCTGCGCGGGCCTCGACCTGCAGGACCAGGCCTCGGGCGAGGGGATCGGTTCCGCGGGCGGGGTGGGCGCGGCCGTTGGGCGATTCGACCTGCGCGATGCGCCGCCGGTCGTGCTGCATGCGCTGGACAAGCCGACGATCTGCGCACTCAACGGTGGCGCCGCCGGCTACGGAATGGACCTGGCGTTGGGATGCGATATTCGAATCGCTTCGGATGCTTCGAAACTTTCGGCGGCCTTCACCAAGCGCGGCGTCGTGCCTGAAAGCGGCGGGACCTGGCTTCTCCCGCGCATTGTCGGTTGGTCGAAGGCCTGCGAGATCATGTTCACCGGTCGAACGCTGACACCGGCCCAATGTCTGGATCTGGGTCTCGTAAGCGCCGTCGTGCCCGCCGCGGATTTGATGACCCATGTCCGGGAGATGGCGAAGGAGATTGCCGCGAACGCACCGCTCGCCGTCCAGGCGACCAAGCGGATGATGCGCATGGGGCAGGACGAAACCTTCGAAGCCAACGTGCATCACGTCTACCTGCAGCTTCTTCCGCTCTTTCGTTCGAAGGACTTCACCGAGGGCGTGCAATCTTTTTTGGAAAAGCGCGAGCCGAAATTCGAAGGCCGCTAAGCGTTCTTCGACGCAGCCTCGATGATTTTTGCGACCAGGTCGTCGCGCATGGCGATGCCGTCGTAGCTGATGGTCTTGATGGGTTCGTGTTCGAGGATGACGCGGTTCGGGGAATCGAGCAGCTTGACGAAGGCGTCGGCCATGTCGGGGTTGTCGGGATTTTCTTTGGCGGCCATTGCCGGGTAGAACCAGTCCTTGGTCGCTCGATCGTCGTGGAAGGTCACGCGCGTCTTGATCGAGACCGAACGCTCGGGTCCGACCTCATTGCCCATGCCGGAAACGACAATGCAGCTCATGGGTCGCTTGCGTAGCGCCCGCACCCGGGCTTTCCGTCCCGAGGTGCTGGTCCAGATCCGACCGCCATGCCAAAGGAAGATGTGATTGATGGCCATGGGCCAGCCCTCGTTCGTGCTCCAGGACATCACGCATTCCTCGGCGCTGTTCAGCAACTTCTCACGAAGCTCGTCGGCGAGCGGGAAGGCCTTGGTGTTTTCCAGATTGATTTCCATTTTTTCGCGCTCCGTGGATGGTCTCGTGAGTGTCTCGAGGATTGCTGCCGAGCGGGTTGGACGGCTCGGCCGCAGCAGTAGGTTGGATGGACGGGGCGTACAATTTTTATAGCAGGTGGCTTCTGGCGGCAATTCGGCGATGCTGGGGCACTGGCCATCGCCGGCCACTAAAGCAGCGAGGAGGTCCTGACGTGCAGCGAGGTGTCGAGCTCTTCGCCTTCCCCGAATGTGAGCGGCTGGCGCGAGAGATCGCGGACCAGCTGGGTCTCGCGTTGCATCTCGTCGACGTTCATACCTTTCCCGATGGCGAGTCCCTCGTTCGCGTTCAGAGCGAAAAACCGGGACGGGCCATCCTCTTTCGTTCCCTGGACCATCCCAATGAGCGGTTGATCGAGCTACTGCTCGCCGCCGATGCCTTGCGGCGCCAGGGTGTCGGTCAAATTGGATTGGTCTGCCCCTACCTTGGCTATATGCGGCAGGACCGCGTCTTCGAACCGGGTCAGGCGCTCTCGCAACAGGTCATCGCGGACCTGCTGGGTACGGCATTCGATGATGTCTTGACCGTCGAGGCGCATCTTCATCGCATTCAGGCCTTGGCCGAAATCTTTTCGTGTCGTGCCGATTCGGTTTCCGCAGCGCCGGTGGTCGCGGATTGGTTGCTCGAGCACGCAAAACCGGATCTCGTAATCGGTCCGGATTCGGAATCGGAGCCGTGGGTCCGCTCGATCGCAGACCGGGCGAAGTTTGGCTGGATCGTCGCGTCGAAACGTCGCCACGGCGATCGAGCCGTGGAGGTCGACCTTCCCGCGCTGCCTGGCGACGCCCGACGCGTCTATATCGTCGATGATGTCGGAAGCTCGGGAGCCACCCTCGAAGCGGTTGCGAAAATCCTTCGCGCTCGGGGCATCAAGGAGATTGGCGCCATCGTTGTCCACGCACTTTTTGCCGCCGAGACTCCAGAGCGGCTGCGCAGAGCGGGCATCGACTCATTGATTTCGACCAACAGTATTCGCCACGCCAGCAACCAGATTTCACTCGCAACGCTGCTCGCTGCCGAGATCGCTGGACGAGCGATGCCGGATGGGGTCCCTTGATGTTTCGTTTGCGACGCATGGGAATCGATACGCAGAGCGAACATGTGATCTTTATTCGCGAAGACGCCGTGAAGGAGGGGCTACTCGGCTTCAAACCCCTCGATCGGATTCTGGTCAGCGGGCGAAACGTTGAGACCGGGGAGGAGCATGAGGTCTCGGGTATCTTGAATTTCTGCGAGAGCCCGATGCTCGAGCTCGATCAGATCGGGCTGTCGAATGTCGCCTTTACCGATCTGGGATTGCCGCAGGACTCACCCATTCGCGCCACGCTGGCCGCCTCGCCAACCAGCATCGATCATGTTCGTCGAAAGCTTCACGGCGATCGGCTCGGTCGCAGCGACTTCGATGCGATTCTCGACGATGTCGTGGCACGCCGCTATTCGAAGCCGGAACTCTCGATGTTTGTTCTCGCTTGTGCGCTTCGCAATCTCGACGACCAGGAGATCGCGGACTTCACGATGTCGATGGTCGAGACGGGCTCGAGTATTCATTTCGACTCCGAAATCGTGGCCGACAAACATTGCATTGGCGGTGTCCCGGGCAATCGCACGACCATGATCGTCGTTCCAATTCTCGTGGCGCTCGGGTTGACCGTGCCGAAGACGTCCTCGAAGGCGATTACGAGTGCGGCGGGGACCGCAGATACGATGTCCGTGCTTGCCGAGGTCGCTCTTTCGACGACTGCGCTTCATCGCGTCGTCGACCAGGTCGGGGGCTGCATCGCCTGGGGCGGTGCCCTGGATCTCGCGCCCGCCGATGACGTGTTGATTACCGTCGAACGTCCGATGCAGATCGATACGGAGGCGCAGATGGTGGCGTCGATCCTGGCCAAGAAGAAGACCGCCGGTGCGACGCATGCTTTGATCGACATTCCGGTCGGTCCGTCGACGAAAATCCACTCACAGCTCGAGGCCGAGGAATTGGCCGGGCTCTTCAATCGTGTGGCGAAGGTCGTGGGATTGAATCTGGATGTCATCTCGACCGCCGCTCATGGACCGATCGGTTGCGGGATCGGTCCACGGCTCGAAGCGATCGATGTCCTGTCAGTGCTTCGCGGGGAGGCGAGTGCGCCGATGGATCTGCGAGAAAAGTCGCTTTTCCTGGCCGGCCGGATTCTCGAACGGACCGGTGTGGCCCCGGACGCTTGCGGCTATCGCATGGCGATGGAGAGCCTCGATTCCGGTCGTGCCGCGAAGTCCTTCGAAGCGATGGTGGCGGCGCAGGGAGCAGTGGATCTGCCGAGTCGTGCTGCCTTTCAATCCATTGTCGAGTCGAAATACGACGGTCGAATCCAGAGCGTCGATTGTCTAGGCGTCAACCGGATGGCCAAGCTGGCGGGTTCGCCCGCGCATCCGGCGGCCGGCCTGCGGTGTCTACGCAGGGTCGGGGACGTGGTCCAAAAGAACGAGCCGCTCTTCGAGGTCCACGCACAAAGTCGAGCGCAACTGGAGATGGCCGTCGGATACGCAACCGACACGCTCTCGACGATCGTGAAATTCGGCTACTGACCGGATCACATAGACGGTCCGTGCGAGGTCTGTGCTGCGCGCGTCAAATCGAAGGAATGGGTTCGTCTGGTTCTTCCATTCGAAGCTCCGGCAATTCCTCACCGAGCAGCGTTTCCTTTTCCAATAGATTGGCAGCGCCTTCTTCGAGCGCAGCGCGATGTGTCTTGAGCAGGGCGACGGCCGACTCGAAGGCGCTTGCGACGAGGTCCCGCACGGCACAATCGATTTGGTGCGCGGTCTGTTCCGAGTAGTCGCGGCGCACGGTCGCGAACTCGCCCGGCGCCTGGAGGAAGGGAGAGCTTTCGCTCTCCAGTGAAACCATGCCGAGATTTTCATCCATGCCGTAGCGCGTGACCATGCTGCGAGCGATGTGAGTGACCTTGGCGAGGTCGTCCGAGGCACCCGTCGACATTTCGTCAAAGATCAGGGTTTCGGCGGCCCGCCCACCGAGCAGGACGGCCATCTTGTTCATCAGCTCTTGCTTCGACATCAGGAATCGATCCTCAGTCGGACGCTGGATCGTGTAGCCGAGTGCGCCGATCCCGCGTGGAATGATCGAAACCTTGTGGACCGGATCGCTCCCCGGGATCGCGCGGGCGACCAGCGCATGACCCATCTCGTGATGGGCCGTGACCCGGCGTTCGTGTTCGTTCAGCAGTCGATTCTTTTTTTCGAGGCCGGCGATGATGCGCTCGATCGCATTGTTGAAGTCCTCCATGCCGACGGTCCGGGCGTCATGTCGGGTGGCCAGGAGTGCGGCCTCGTTCACTAGATTCGCCAGATCCGCGCCCGTAAATCCCGGCGTCAGCGCCGCGATCGGTTCTGCTTGCACTTCCGGAGCCAGATGGACCTGTCGCAGATGCACTTCGAGGATGGCGATTCGTGCCAGCTTGTCGGGCCGGTCGACCAGGATCTGGCGATCAAATCGCCCGGCGCGCAGGAGCGCCGCGTCGAGGATTTCGGGACGGTTCGTGGCGGCGAGCAGAACGACCCCCTGGCTCGGGTCGAAACCGTCCAACTCCGCCAGCAATTGATTGAGTGTCTGCTCCTTCTCGTCGTGACCGCCGCTCATGGGCCCAATACCACGAGCGCGGCCGAGCGCATCGAGTTCATCGATGAAGATGATGCAGGGAGAACGGCTGCGGGCCTGTTCAAAGAGATCGCGAACGCGTGCGGCGCCGACACCGACGAACATCTCGACGAATTCGCTGCCGCTGATCGAGAAGAAGGGGACGCCTGCCTCGCCGGCGACGGCGCGAGCCAGCAAGGTCTTTCCCGTGCCCGGTGGACCGACTAGCAAGATTCCTTTGGGAAGCCGTGCGCCCAGCCTGCCGTAGTGCCCGG
>CAZMFM010000018.1:0-56514 GCA_964565565.1 uncultured Spirochaetaceae bacterium
ATACGGCGAGAGGGATGTGGCCGGACCGCGGTCGCCTAAGCACCATGCCGATTTTCTACACTCGCCGGAGACACGGGAGACAATGACCAATGGCGGAGCGGAACCTCCAATCCTGGCACCCAGTGCTCGGGGTCCGATCGATGAAAGAGGCGCTCGACTTCTATGTGGATTTGCTGGGCTTCCAGCTCAACGGCGAATGGGAGGAGGCACCCGGCGAGCCCAAGATCGCCTGGGTTTCGCGCGACGGCATAGAGATCGCGCTGAACGAGAATTCCGACACGCCGTCGAATGCCTGGCTGAACATCAAAGTCGCGGATGCGCAGGCCTTGGCGGACGAGTGGAATGAGCGCCGCACCGGGGCGGTCGAGGTGATCTCAGGAGCCCCCTACGAGTTCCCAGTCATTTACCTCGAGGATCCCTTTGGCAACCGCATCCACATCCAACAGCCGCTCACCGAAGAAGAGGAGACCGCTCGTCGGGCCCGTATCCCCGAGATGCGCGACTTCATCGCGCAGTCTCTCGCGGAAGGGAAGCCAGTACCGAGCCCCGACGAGATCGTCGCCACCGTCGGCCCGTCGGTCGGCATCGCCATCGAAGTCCTGAATGAGTTCCCAGAGTACGCGAAGCAGTTCAAACAGAACCGTTCCTGACCAGTCCGCCGTCTGACTTCAATTTTGAAGTGCGACACGTCAGCCTATTCGTACGACACGAGCTCGAGCTCGATACCGTTCGGGTCGAAGATGTAGAGTCTGACGCCGGGCTCGTAGTCTGCCTCCTTCTCGATAGTCACACCCAATGCGACGAGCGTTGCGCGAGTCGCATCAAGGTCGTTGATGACGAAGCCTATGTGGTTGATCCCGGGAGGTGCGTAGTCGTAGATTGCACGCTCGCCGCCTTCGCGCTCGAACATCGAGATGTACGCATCGTCGATTCTCACATGAGCCGCCGCAACCGTCTTTGTCATGTTGACAGCCTTGCCTCTCCACGAAACTTCGCCGTGCAGCAGTTCTTTATAGAAGGCAATCGACTCCTCGAGGTCGCGAACCGTCATATTCACGTGTTCTAGGCGCATCCGTAGCTTCTCCCGATCCATGGCGTAGGAATCATGCCGTGCCTCATGCCATACGAGAGAGAATAACGTGGCGACCTCTCTACCCAGGCAGACGGTTGGTGGAGCGTCCGAATGTTGACGAAACTGCACTTTTCGCGGGTTTCGACACGATCGCAGTCTCACTTCGAACATGAAGCGCAACACACAGGCAGATCCGCGGTCGGAGACGCTCAATCCAACTGACGCCAAACATGATGATGAAGAGCGCCGTGAGATAGCTTGCCGATCCGAACGCGGTAGAATCCGGCGACTACCTTTTCAGGCTCGACGACCTTCGTGGCGCTATGCCACGCGGCCTATCGTCGATCCGTTGGGTGGCGACGCGAATCCTGGAGATAGCCCGAACGCCTCCGAGAGGACCCGAATATTCTATGAGACTCCGCATGCGGAAGATGTGTTTCGCTCTACTTGTCGCATCAACTTGCTTCCCCTGGCTCGCGACAGCCGCGACGATTCAGAGCGAATCTGGACTACCTTTTCCCGACGTCGCAATTACGTTCGACGAGATAGTCCTTCAGAACGGGACGCCGATTACAGACCAGTACTCCTCCCTCGGGATTACCTTCTCCAACGGGCTGCTCTACAACCCGGGCACGGCCAATATGAGCGACGGCATCGTCGGTTTCGAAGGCCGACGGCTCGCGAACTTCTACCCTGTCACCTCTGTATTCTCGATCTTCTTTTCCAGCCCAGTGGTAGAGGCCGTGCTTGGAGTGCTGGCGCCCAACACGGCCTTCTTCACGGCCCTGCTCAACGGAGAGGTCGTGGAGTCGTTTCAGAACACTCGACCAAGCCAGACGCAGGGGTTCTACGGCTTCAATTCGATCGTCTTCGACGAGCTGAGAATCGATGCTGCCGGAATTTCAGGGTTCGCACTCGTCGACAATATTCAATTCACAACCATCCCCGAGCCTTCGACTGGATCGCTGCTCGGCCTTGGGCTGCTGCTGGTAGCAGGGCGAAATCGACCTTGTCGACCTAGTCGGCCGTGTCACAGCCCGACAAGGCGATGATAGGCGGCCACGACCTCTCGCAGGGATGCAGTTCTGGTGATCTGTCCAGAGGCGGAGGGATGAAGCGACCGGCAGCATTGCTCGTCATCGACCTCCAAGTCGGGGCATTCGAGGGAATGCTAATTCCGGCGATCGATGGAGCTTCCGAACTCCTGGTCCGCATCACGGCATTGGTTGATGCCGCCCGAAATGCCAACTCCCCGGTCATTTTCATTCAGCACAATGCTCCAGAAGGGGAGCTGCTCGCCGCGGGGACCGAATCCTGGCAGATTCACCCAAGTGTCGCACCCGTCGACGGCGAGATTGTCATCTGCAAGCGCCAGTCGAGTGCGTTCGAATCCACCGAGCTGCGACAGGTCCTCAACGAAGCGGGCGTCGAAACGATCGTCACCTGCGGACTCCAGAGCGAACATTGCATCACGAGCACGTGCATCTCGGCACTCGAGCTAGGACTCGACGTCATGGTTGCGGAAGATGGCCACAGCACTTGGACAACCGAGCAAGATGAGGCGTCAGAGATCGTCGAGCGTCAGAATCTACAGCTGAAGAGCCGTGGAGCTCGCATCGAACCCGTTGCGACGTTGGTGCAGTGGTTCGCCACTGCGTAGTCCGCGGCCGATCCGGACAGCGCCTTCACTTCGAGCGTGCAACGCAACACCTAGTCATATCGTCAAACACCTAGTCAAGTCTACGCCGTCGATGGCTGTCAATCCGATCGCCGCCAAACATGATGATGAAGACTGTCGTGAGATCGCTCGCTGAAGCGAACGCGGTACAGTTTGCCGACAATCTTTCCAGGATCGACGACCGCGGAGGCGTTATCCCACGCGGCTTTTCGTCGAACCGCTACCCGGCATGAACGAGAACATTGTGGAAATTTCGATTGGAAAGCTCGTCGTGTTCGCCCCGGACCTGGATGCCGCCGTCGCGTTCTATGCTGAAGTGCTGGGTCTCTCGCTGATCGACTCGGGTGGAGATTTCCGGCTCTTCTCCGGCCAAGATTTTGAGTTGATTGTATTCGACTGCGAAGAACCGACGATGACCACCCGCTATTCCGAATGTGCCGGTTCGGCGATCACTTTTCGGGTTGCGCGCCTGGATGAAGCCATTTGCGATCTCAAAGCGAAGGGCGTCCAGTTCCTCCATGCCGAACCGAACATTGGTCCACATTCGAGATATGTCGCGTTCTCGGATCCGTTTGGGACAGTCCACGAGCTAGTCGAAGATCTGCGCTAGTTCGTTCACGCCGCTCATCAAACAATTGCCGCGGACTTGCTAGCACTGAAGGTCAACTGGTTCGTGGTAGAATCGGAAGCACTCTAGGTGATCCGCATCTGCGTGCGGGTCGCGCCGGGCCGCTGAACCTCGAGCCGTCGATTACCTGTACATCGAACAAGAAAGACGACGACGAGAATGGTGACACCTAATACGCTCACTCACTCGGGTCGCCAAACCGCGGCCGGCTCTGCCAACTGGTTACAACGGCGCCATATGGCCCTTGATGCAGATCGAACTACGTAGGCGAGTCGTTGTCGTTGGGTCGAGCGGGTCAGGCAAGACCACGTTCGCTCGCGAACTGAGTGGCGTTCTCGGGGCTCCACATGTCGAACTCGATGCGCTCTATTGGGGGCCTGGGTGGAAGCCGGTTCCGGCTGGGCAATTTCGCTCTGACTTTGCGGACTCGATTTCTGGCGACTCCTGGGTGGTCGACGGAAACTACGCGTCGGTCCGTGCGGACCTTTGGAAGGCCGCGGGTTCCGTCATATGGCTGAATTTTTCGTTCCCTTTGGTCTTCTCAAGAGCGACAAGCCGGACTTTCAGACGCCTCGTTAGCGGCGAGGCGCTGTACTCGGGAAATAGAGAGGCGCTCTCACAAGTCTTCGACCCCGATTGGATCCCCTGGTGGGTGATTCGCACTTTCAGGCGACGTCGACGCGAGTATCGCTCGATGTTCGAGTCAGACGCATTTCCGCACCTCAATCTGGTGGAACTGAAGAGTCCCAAAGAAGCTGATCGACTCCTTGCCAGACTCCGTGCCGCCCAACAAGTCGACAAAGGTCGTCGTGAGATAGCCGGCTGAATCGAACACGTTAGTATCTAGCGGCCACCTCTATCAGGTTCGACGATCTCGGCGACGCCATTCAACGCCGCCATGCGCCGATCCACTATGCGCTCACGCGTCGGTCGATATCTCCAATGACACTCGCAGACCTCGGCAATCTCGGCGACTTTCTTGGCGGCGTAGGCGTCGTCATTACCCTTGTCTACCTGGCTCTCCAGATCCGTCAGAACACCGAGCAGATCCGCCAGAACTCCAGCATCGTCCGTGCGTCCGGCACCGCATCACTGGCCCAGGCCAATACGCAGACATCCCTACTCCTTGCCCGGGACGCAGAAACGAACGCTTTGTTCTGGACGGGACTCGATCATCCCGAGGAACTCGCGGAAGCTGAGTTCCGTCGGTTCGAGGCAATCTTGTCTGTCTTCCTTCAGGCGTTCACGCAGAACCACGATCTGTATCGCGAAGGAGCGCTCACCGATGAGATCTGGAAGACCCAGCAAGCGGCCTACCTATGGATGGCGGATCGCCCTGGCTTCCACTTGTTCTGGGAGAGCTGGAAGAGCTCATATCCTGGAAGTGCCGCAGAAATCTTCGACGAAGCGGTCGAACGCTCCGCCGAGCAAGCTTCGAGGACAGTGTCCGACAAAGCCACTGCTTAGAAGTGCATCGTGATTGGCAACGTCTTCGAAACCCCTTGAGCGGATATCTCGGCTGAGTGTCCGATCCGCTAGACGGCGAGATCCGTGGTCCACGTAAAGATCTGCTGCATCACGACCCAACAGGAGGCAGAGGCTGCTCAACGCCATGGCTCCGATGCGATCGGCCTCGTGTCCTGGATGCCAAGCGGCGAGGGGCCCATCTCCGATCGACAAATTCGACAGATCGCGGCTTCCAACCCCGACATCAGCCGCTTCTTGCTCACATGCAAGACGGATCCCGGCGACATCCGGCGGCAGGTCCTTGATGCTGGAACGGACACGGTGCAGCTCGTCGACGCGATCACGGTGGATGGTCTCCGACAGCTGAGACGCGAGCTTCCTGATGTGTCGTTGGTTCAGGTCATTCACGTAAGCGGTCCCTCGGCGATCCAACAAGCACGCGAGGTCGCGCGGCACGTGGACTTCCTGCTCCTCGACTCAGGCAATCCTAACGCTGCGAACCGCACGCTTGGCGGAACCGGCGACGTTCACGACTGGGCGCTAAGTAGTCGGATCGTCCAAGAGGTGGCGTGTCCAGTTTATCTGGCGGGCGGGCTCGGTCCCGACAACGTGGCAGAAGCGATCGCTCGGGTTCGGCCATACGGAGTAGACGTCTGCTCTCGCCTTCGGCCGAACGGGCATCTCGACGAAGGGCTGCTCGAAGGCTTCATGCACGCAGTGCGCAATGCACCCGCCTCCGGAACAGTCCAATGCGGCTAGGGTGGGGCCGATCTAGCGGTCAAACTCGATGGTACTATGCAGCAGCATGCTGGCTCGGTACCGACTCTGAACCTACGACGGTCGTATCCGCAGGCCTGACAACGAAGTGTTTTCCACAGGAGAATCGAATGCGATCCATTCTAATCACGCTTTTGATCTTGGTGTCCCCCATTGCCTTTGCCGAAACGAACGATTCGCACCGCCGGGCGGCGGAAACGCTTCTCGAGCGGATGGATGTCGAGTCGACCATCGCTGGGGGATCGGAAGTGATGGCCGAGGCGATGACGGCTCAAAACCCGATGCTTCGGCCCTATCGCTCCGTGATCGTTGACTGGGCGATCAAGTCGTTCACGTGGGCGAACTTTGAGAGCAAATTCGTCGATATCTATGTCGATTCATTCTCGGAGCCTGAGATTCGCGACTTGATTTCATTCTATGAGACACCAACAGGCAAGAAGCTGGTACGGCTTCAGCCCGAACTGATGAGGAAGGGCGCACTGCTCGGCGCGGCGATCGGACAGGAAAACTCGGAACTGTTGGACACGATGATTCGGGAACGAGCAGCGGAGCTCGACGATGCCAGCCATGACCCGAACTGAACTCGCCTCGGCGATCTATCGCGCTTCCTACCTGACCGGCGAATTTCTTCTGCGCTCCGGGACCGTCGCGGCCGAGTACTTTGACAAATATCAATTCGAGTCGCAGCCGGGTCTGTTAAAGGAAATTTCGACCGCGCTAGCCGATCTGGTGCCTTCGGGTACAGACGCTTTGGCGGGACTGGAACTTGGTGGCGTACCACTCGCCACGATGCTCTCTCAAGCGACTGGATTGCCGACGCTCTTCGTTCGGAAGACGCCGAAGACCTACGGAACTTGTCGGCTGGCGGAGGGTGGCGATCTCAATGGTCGCCGACTCTGCATCGTCGAGGATGTCGTCACCTCCGGCGGACAGATCGAGAAGTCCGCTTCGGAACTACGATCGCTGGGGGCCCGGGTAGACCACGCACTCTGCGTGATTGATCGGGAGTCAGGTGGCCAATCGAGCCTTCGCGCCGCCGGGATCGAGCTTCTCCCTCTATTCACGATGAGTGAGTTGCGGGGCCCGGCGACCCAACGAGGCGATGAACCCAGAGGGGACTAGCGCGGCTCGATTGATCGTCATGCCAGTGAGGTCAAGATTTTTTCCGATTAGGGGCCGCGCAGCAGAGGCCCGATTTCCGACTAACGTCAGCGTAGAAAATTCCGACCGGCGCCTAGAAGGATGAATAGTGGAGCCGATTCATGCCCGCGAAAATGCGGCAGAGCGGGATCTACCGATTGGGGAGGAGGACGGGTAGAATTCAATGGTCGATCAGCGGGATTGAAACAACGGCCAACAGAGAGAGCGGCGGGAGAGGAATTCAGGCAACGATCAATTCTGGTTTTCTCCAGATCATTGCGAAATTGGCAGCCGTACTCCTGAACACGTTTGGAGCGTTCGGTGACCTGGCCGGTGCTTGCTATTCGATGGTTCTGTTGGTCATTCTGCTCGAGACGATTCACGTGTTCTGGGTAACATTTCGAGTAGGCCAGGATGAGTTGTAATCGCAAGCGGTCCGTCGAGCCAGCGACCGCGATTGAATCTGGACGGCCGGGCCGATTGCCCGAGAAACGGTTGGCAACAGCCTTCAGGCGGTAGCTGGGTCATGATCGACAAGTTGGAGATCAATACGAACACGATCCTGAGGCGCATCAGCACTGATGATGCGCCGGCATTGTTTGGACTCGTCGATCGGAATCGGACACATCTGCGAACGTGGTTGCCCTGGCTGGATGCCAACACCTCGGTCCAGGACTCACTCGATTTCATCAATCACGCCGAATCTCAAGCGGGTGAGCAATCCGGCCTTGTGATGCTCATTGAGTTCGATCGGAAACCCGTCGGAGTCATCGGTTTCAACTCCATCAATCCCCTTCATCGAGTCTGTGAAATCGGATACTGGCTCGACAAGGACCACCAGGGATTGGGAATCATGACAAGGAGTGCCAAGCGCCTCGTCGACTTTGCGTTCGAGGATCTTGCGCTCAACAAAGTCTGCCTGCCTGTGGCTACGGGGAATGCGCGAAGCCGCGCCATCCCAGAGAAGCTGGGATTCACCATCGAAGGCATCTCCCGAGAGGCCGAGTGGCTGTATGACCGTTTCGTTGACCATACGGTGTATACGATGCTTCGATCCGAATGGATTGGAAGTGCGTCGACGAGTCAGTCGTTGAAATGAACAGGTTGGCGGCGACCCTTGGCTGGTTCAGTTGGCCTTGCTCTTCCTTCGCCGGCATACTCTGCGACCAGGGATCGCATTCGGTCAGCGTTAGGGCTGCCGTTGAATGTCCGTCCTTTGAATGGGTACGAAGCAGATGCCAGGCGAGCCCGAATCACCCTCCCAGTTCTATACCGGACTTGTTTCCGAACTCTACGAACCGTTAGCTGGCGAATCAGCTCGGGCCGACGACTACGTCCCCTTCCTCGAGCGCTCCGGCACGCCTGCCCTCGAACTCGCGTGCGGATCGGGGCTGCCGATGCTTGACCTGCTCGAACGCGGATTCGACGTGGAAGGTCTGGACTCTTCGGTCGACATGTTGGATCTCTGCCGATCGCGGGCTTCGGCGCGCGGCCTGGCGCCAAAACTCCATCTGGCCGAGATGCAATCGTTCCAGCTACAGACTCGGTATCGATCGATCTTTCTGGCGGGTGCAAGCTTCACGCTGCTCACGACGGACGAAGACGCACTGAATGCGCTCAAGCAGATCCACCAGCATCTCGAACCGGAGGGGTGTGCCCTGATTCCGCTCGAAGTCGAAGATGTCGAAGCGATCGAAGTGCAGCTCGGCCAGTATCGCGAGACCATCGATCCAGAGGGAAACCGGCTGCGAGTCGTCATGCTTGAACTCGAGGTGCACGGCGACGGTCGCAATCACTCCCTTCGATTGCGCTATGAGCGAACCTCTCCAGCGGGCGAATGCGTCTCGGTGGAACGGGTATGGGAAAGAAGGTCGTGGAATCAGGAGCAGTTTCGAGCGCTCCTTCTTGCCGCCCGCTTCAACGAGCCGGGATTCTTGTCCCCGAAAGGCGGCCCGGCAGAACCCGACGCATCGATCTTCGTAGCACTCGCGAAAAAAATGTGACGACCGATCCAGGCGGCCGACACTCGCAAGCGAGGTCCAGTCCGTCAATCAACAAGCGAGACATGCATGGCTGACCCCTTCGAAGAATACTTTCAAAGCTACGCAAATGCATTCGACGAGTCCGATCCTGAACGCATCACGTCCCACTACCACTGCCCATGCACGATGGTGAATGCGGGCTCCATCACCACCTTCGACACCCGAGCGTCGCTTCTTCGCAACATGGAAGCATTGCTTCGCTACAACGAAGCCGAAGGGTACGACCATTCTGCTGCGAGTGCGTTTCGTGTCGATCAACAGGCAAGAAATCTGGCGATTGTTGACGTTCGATGGCGTGTCTATAGGCAGGACGATTCGGTTCTTTGGGATTGGGGGAATTCGTACAATCTTGTGGACTATGGCGCTGGCTGGAAGATCCTGGTGTCGACAACCCATGAAGCTTCGTGACAAGACGGCGCGGGACGTGGGGGCCAATCCAAGTCGCGGAATGCGAATAGTGAAGTGCAGCCTTATCGTGCTATTCACAAATTGGAACGCGAAGAAGGGCCTCCCGCAAACGCTTTGGACACGTTCAGGAAAAGCGCAATGGCCAACGAACAGCGACTGGTACTCGATGGGGTCTGGAACTTTCGCGATGTCGGAGGCTACCGAGCCGGCAGGCAACGCATTCGATGGGGGCCAGCCATATCGGTATAGACCTCCTGCGTGAGATCCTTGCACCGAGCAGAGCATTGCTCGAAGCGAGCTTCGCGGCGATGCGCGACGACCATGGATCAATCGATCGCTATCTCAGCGACGCGCTGGGGCTGACGGAGCGCGGCATCGCGGCGCTACAAGGGCGCTTGCTCGAGTAGCACGGGCGCTCAACATGAAGACGATGACCGCTTCGGGATAGCTTGCCGAAGCGAACGCGATAACCTCCAGCAACAGCTTCTTTAGGCTCGGCGATTTCGACGGCACCCATCAACAACATACGCCGCCCATCGACGACGAAACGGGCGGTAGAGTGTCTGCAGAATCGTTCCTCTCCTCGGCCATCGAAATCTCAGTCGCTCTAGCCGGCTTCGCTGGCATAGTGGCCGCGATCCGAAATCGAGACATCACGCATTGGGGCGAGAATGAGCAGCTCCTGCTTCGGATGCTTTTGACCGCATCCGGCGTAGCCGTCTGCTTCGCGCTCCTGCCCGCCGTCCTCCACGAGGCCGGCTTGCCGGAATCGGTCGTCTGGCGCGCTGGGAGCATCGTACTGATCTTCTGGACAATCGCCGTTGCGGTGCGTCGATCTCAGCAGCTTCGCAATGTAGGTTCAGCACCGAGTATGCCCCTGGCCCTGCCAGCCAGTACTGCCACCTCATTTCTCTTCCAAATACTCAATATCTACCTGGGAACGTCATGGCCGTATCTGCTCGGCGTCTTGGGTATCATCGTAAACGGATTCATATTCTTTCTGTTGCTGTTATTCGGCGACTCGACCACAAAGGAAGCGCCCTCATGACTCATTCAGCCCCTCGCCGACGGCTAGCATTCGGACTCGTCTCGCTCGCACTCCTGGTCTCATCGCCCGCATGGGCTGCAAGCGATCTTCGTTCCGAAATCGAGGCCGCCAACAAGAATTTCGAAGCGATTTTCAGCCAAGGTGATAGTTCAGGCATTGCCGGTCTCTACACCGACGAGGCCCAATTGCTTCCCGCCCAGAGCGACTTCGTCACGGGGACCAAGGCCATCCAAGAATTTTGGCAGGCCGCGTTCGACGCCGGCCTCAAACGCGTCTCGCTCGTCACCCTGGAAGTCGAAGGCCATGGCCACACAGCACACGAAGTGGGCCGATTGGAACTCCGCGATGCGGATGGAAAAGTAGTCGACCGCGCGAAATACATCGTCATCTGGAAGAAGCAAGGCGATTCCTGGAAACTCCACCGCGACATCTGGACGACGAGCGTCGTCCCGGTCCAGAAGTAGCGCACGAAAGATTGACGCCCCTGGCGTCGGACAATTGATCGCCGCAAGGCCCGGAGGCCGCAAGACGTGAAGAACGGTCGAATCAGCCAGACGGCGCTCAAGGTCACCCTCGCCCTGATCACGCTCAGCATCAAAGCGGACTGGGCGCAGCGCTTACCTTCCGGCGTCGTCGAACTCAGCGAACGTCTGCTTCTGGCCTCAGGAGCGCTTGGCTTCGGGCCGCGACTCATGCAGGCGTCGAAGAAGCAGTGGATGGTACGCGTCTACGAATTCCAGGACCGCATGATGCCCGGACAGTGGGAGGGCTTCGGTTACCGGAAAATCTTCACGCAACATCAGGTGGAAAGCGCGATCAAGGATGGCGCGACACAGGTCCTGGTATTGGGAGCCGGCTTCGACACGCTATGCCTGCGACTCGCGCCAAGTCATCCGGAAGTACGCTTCTTCGAAGTGGACCATCCAGCAACCTCGGCGGCCAAGGCAAGGGGTATCACCGAAGTGGGTCACCGGGAGAACATGATCCAGATCGCCGCGGACCTCGGCGAACAAGCCCTCTCGAAGGTTTTGGCTGACGACGGCCGTTGGAATCCGTCGCAACGCTCGGCCGTGTTGGTCGAGGGCCTACTGCAGTACCTGGGCCACGAAGACGTCCGCAAGCTGTTCAACGAATCGGCCCGATGCACGACGCCTGGCAGTCGGATTATCTTCACGCACGCGATACCCGACTCGCGTAAGCTACTGCCCATGATCCTGAGGGTGATCGGCGAGCCGTTCAAGTCGGCAATTCGAAGCGAGGACCTGCCCGAGTACATCAAAGGCACCGGCTGGATCATGGCTTCCGAGGTCGACGCCAACCCGGCGCACGGCACAGAACGTTACGCGTTCGCCGATCGGCTTTGACACGCCTCTGTCCGCGATGGCCGAGTGTGGCGACTAGAGATCCGGCCCACGGATCGTCCCCCCCGAAATTACGGCTTCTTCAGATACGGCCAGCCACCTCTTACCTCGCGAGCTCTCGATCCGATAAGTGTCGACGACGCGAACGTCAGGACTGAATGCGACATCGGTCGAATAGGGCACGACGAATCGATAGCGACCCTCCTCATCCGAAACAGACCTCCGGCGATAGACGTGATGCGCGTTCGACGTCGTCGCGAGTTGAAGCGCCAAACGGACCTCGGTTCCGGGCTCTGCTCGTCCTTCAATCCTCGCGCCCAAAACGACTTCCCAGACACCCAGACCCTTGAGGCGCGGTGTTCCGCTCAAGGGTCGACCCTTCATGCGTCGGGAGCCCGTGTCGGCATGAAAGAGCAGGCGATGCCGAGTGAGTCCGGGAATCGATTGGCCATTCTGGAATCGGCCCTCGGAGCCGTATCGATGCCAAAGCCGAAGTGCCATGGCCTCCGCGCCGAGACCTGCAATCGAGGCGGCGCCACCCTCATCGCCGATCACATAGCGGACGCCCAGCCCTTCGAGAATTCCGATCGCGACCTCTTCGTCTCTCGCCCCATAGTAGGCGGCCGCCCCATCGAAGCTTTCGCGCCCTGCATAGGGTCCGAAATTGTCCTGAACCATCGGGCGCTCCCCCCGATAGCGCAGCAGATGCCCCGCCCTCGTATTCGCCAGCACGGCAAACTCGGGCTGGAGCGAAGCGTCGAGATAGCCACGCGTCTTCGGCGTATTGCTCGCGATCCAACGCCCGGCGTCGTCGTAGATCTTTCTGGCCGGATGGAGCGGACCGAACTCTCTTCGTGCCTCACTCCCCAGTGCGGCCATCGATTTGCGCACGATCGGGTTGTAGAAGCCTGCAAACGCCGCTGCACTCGATATGAATAGTACACTGACCATCGCGACTTCGAGCGCAGGGCGAAGACGTTGCTGGCTGATCCGACGACGAAGAAGAGGGAGCCATTCCGCCAGTACGGCTGCGAGCAGGACGACGTAGACAACGGCGAGGGTATTACCGAAACGCCACTGGCGAAGCGTGAGGATCATGAAGGCCAGTGCCCAGAAGAGAATCAAAGCCTGTGGCGCATCCCGTTTCTGGATCGCCCGCCAGGCCAGGAAGAGCCAAACAAAGGGCAGGACGAAGAAGCCTGCTCCGAATCGAATCATCGCGAAGCTCGGATCGAAATGGCCGGCTGTCGCAAGGATCGGCTGCATCTCGAAGATCAGCCCCAGCGACTCTTCTCCGTGCGTAAACCAGCCACCCGCAAATCGCATGGCCTCCCGAAGTGGTTCGAAGGCGAGGAGCGGCAAAATGAGCCCCGCCATCGCCATCGTCATGGCACCAGCCACACGACGTCCGCGCGTAGCACCTACGGCATCAATTTCATGAAGAAGTTGTGCCAGCAGAATCATGGCGGCCGCACTGGTGTAGTAGACGGGTTGGAAGCTCGAAAGCACCAGCGGCGACCATGTGCCGTACTCTGTCCAAGACACGCCTAACGCAAACGGCGCGAGGCAACCGGCCACCACGATCTGTGAAATGGCAAAGCCGATCGCCCTGGCGCGCGCCGTCGCACGGTCTTCGGCTAGGAGCCAACGCAAACCGAAGGCGAGCTGGAGTATTCCGATATGAAGAAGCGCCCCCGGCCAGATCGAGATCGTCGCAGCCATCAAGAGACCGATAGCGACTGCGAGCAGCGCGCTCGACGAATGGATTGCTTCGGCCCAGGATTCCGCCCGTTCGTCTCGGCCGAAGCATTCGCAGCCAAGCCAAAGCATCAAGGTCGTCAACAAGGCAACGGCCACATGGTGATCGACCATCCCGAGCTGCGAGAAGATGAAGCTCATCGGCAGGGCGCAATAGAGCAGTCCCGCGATCCAGCCCGCCCCGGGCCCGTAGTAGCGGTCCGCGAAGAGTGCCAGCGCGCAGGCCGTCGCAGCGCCGAGCAAGGCCGGAACCCAAACGGCCATGGATTCGACGGCCGCCTGATCCGATGGGTCGACGAAAGGGAGGATCAAAGCGGCAATCGACCAGTCGAAGGCGGCGGGCCAAATGATTTGCGAACCGTCCGGAAAGGCAACGTAGCGGTCGAAGGATAGAACTTCTGGAAAACGCGCAACCGTGTACCAGATTCGGCGAAGATGATAGTAGGCGTCTCCTGCATAGGGGAGTTGAACGCCAATCGTGGAGAAGACCATCGGATAGCCAATCGCCCGGGTGGCCAACGCAAGCAGAAAGAGGCTGCCGCACATTCGCGCTCGAGCGAATCGTTGAGAGTGCCCTTGCTGACCTGAATCAGCCATCCGAAGACGGCTTCTCGAATACGAAGAGTCGATTGAGGCCCAATTGGAACCAGCGCTCGCGAAGCAGCCCGAGATTTGCCACCTCGAAAATCGACCGTGTTTGAGTCACGTCGAAGCCATGATGCTCCTCCGTGGACATACCATCGGCCAGACCCAGGAACATCAAGGCGTCGAGGATGCGATCAACCACCGGATGAGGAACCGTCAAGATCAATCGCCCACCGGGCGCGAGAACCCGTTCGCATTCGGCCGCGAGCGCCGCTGGATCCTCGACGTGTTCGAGGACGGCGAGCATGACGATGCAATCAAAGGAAGCGTTCTCGAAGGGGTGGTCGGTCGGAAACGAGCCCTCGAGGATCTCGACGCGTTCGTCACGCGAGGCAACGATTTCGGAATCGATCCCGACCGCCGAAGAAATCCGAGGCAAGACGCGATCGATCAGGCTTCGGTCGTAACATCCGACATCCAGTAGGCGATCCCCGCTACGAATGAAGGGGAGTGCGACCCCTATTCGCCATCGTTGAAGGAGGCGGTCGAGGGCCTTCACTCCGGTGCCCCGGACCCACGACGTCGAATCCCGAGCATGCTGTAGACGAAGGACATCAGAATGGTTTGCACGCCCAAAGCGACAAAAGTCGCGCCTAACGAGACCGGGCGCATCGTCACGGATGGATCGAGGGGCCCGAACCCGCTCTCCACCCAAAGGGAGGCGGCCGAGCCAATGAAGCCGAGGCCGATGATCGAGACGATCAGCCCTGCGAGCAATCCGCGTTCGAGGGTAAATATCTTGAAGGCGTCCTGCATCCACGGCGACGAAGGTCCGATCTCTTCTGAAACGGCGAAAATCCGGGCTGCGATACCGATCGTGACAGCCTGATAGCCAACGATCACGAAGAGGCTCGCGAGCTGCATCGAGTGGATACCGAGGGTCGCCGTGCCGACTTCGAGCGGGCCCTGGTTCAAACGAAGGAGTAGTCCGCCTCCAACCAACATCAAGAACAAACCGGGAAGAAAGAGTGTGTACCGCGGCGAGAGCATCAACATGAACCGCAAGTGGCGCCAACCGTCGCGGAAGGATCGAAGATGCGGCGGACGAGAGCGCCCGTCTGGATGGAGCGTGATCGGAATCTCCTCGATGCGCATCTTGCTTGCGGTCGCCTTCACCACGAGTTCACTCGCGAATTCCATTCCCGTCGTTCGCATTCCCAATCGTTGATAGCTTCGCTTCGCAATGGCACGCAGACCACAGTGAAAGTCCGAGATCTTCGAACGAAAGAGGACGCGCCCGATCAGGCTGAGAATCGGGTTTCCGATCCAGCGATGGCTCCAGGGCATGGCACCCTTTTCGATGCGTCCCGTAAAACGTGAACCCATGACGAGGTCCGCTCCGGCACGCAGCCGCTCGATCATGCCGATGGATTGCTCGAAATCGTAGCTCTGATCAGCGTCACCCATGACGAGAAAACGTCCACGCGCCGCCTCGAAGCCACCGTTCAAGGCCGCTCCGTAACCGCGTTCCGTGATGGAGACGACACGCGCACCGCAACGACGGGCGAGCTCCCGCGAGCCGTCGGTGCTCCCGTTATCGGCGATCAGGATTTCGGCGTCCAATCCGTGTTCGGCGATGCAACGCTGGGCCGCCTCAATGCATCCCTCGAGCGTCTCGGCTTCATTGAGGCAAGGCATCACGAAGCTGACTTCCACGGCTTCCCCATCGTCAGGCGGAGGGCCGAGCGGTTCGGGATTCGCCCCGAGCTGGTCATCGTCACTGGATGTGTCTTCTACGCTCATCGAAGACTCGAGTCCTTTTCGCCATAACGCGCCAAGCCCGCCCGATCGCGAACCAACTCCATCGTATCGACGAAGCGCCCCCACGTCCAAAGGCAAAAGAAGAGCAGCCGTCCCTTGACCGAAGCGCCACGTACCGCCCAGACACGGCATCTGTCACAATCGGATCATTCCACTCAAGGAGGGCGCATTCGGTGAACAGGGTCCCGGGTACGACCGGCTACGAGAAAGTCGTGGATCGATTCGTCGAATTGAGCCAGGCATTGGACTTCCGTGAGACGAACAAGCCCTTCCTCGAATTCATTCCCGCTATCCCAAGTCGCGTGTTGGATGCCGGATCGGGTGCAGGACAGAACGCTGCAGCGCTCTCGCGGCTCGGTCATTCAGTCGTTGCGGTCGAACCCATGCCTGAGTTCTTGAGCGCCGCACGCTCGGCCTACGCGGATCTTGATGTGGTCTGGATCGACGATCGATTGCCCCGACTCGAAACGCTAGGGGCGGCTCCTGGCCAATTCGATTTCATCCTTGTTCAGGCAGTCTGGCATCACCTCGACGAAGCGGAGCGAGTAGTCTGCATGGCGCGACTGTCCAAACTGCTCGACGCCGGTGGGGCTTGCGCGATCTCCTTGCGAAACGGGCCCGCCGGCGGAGGGACGCATGTGTTTGCGACCGACGGTCGGACGACCCCAGCACTCGCCGGAGAATGCGGCTTGGAGGTCGTCCTTCAGCTCGCGAATCAACCAAGTCTCTTGAAGAACAAACTCGATGTGACGTGGACGCATATGGCTTTCAGGAAGCCGGCCCGGAGCTAGGCTAGAGTCCAAAATCGTGTCACGCCGCATCACCGCTACCCCAGCCACATCCGGAGAACACGTCATGCCCGCACTATCCAAATCCCAAGCCGCCTGGAATAGATTCACCGATTCGCTCAAGGAGATCGGCGAAAAGATCACCGCGCCGACCGGCGCACGCGGAGGGCGCGAGCGCGCGGAAGGCTATCGCTACCTCTTGCGTTTGATCTCGGCGGCCCAGGATCTCGAAATGGAGGCCGACCGGCGCTATCCGATGCTGCGGCGAATGATGACGCCGATTCGCAAATTCAAGGGCGACGGAACGGACACGCTCTATCGCGAGGCCAAGCTCGACGAGAGCCTCAACTACAAATTGACCATTCGGCGCGGCGACGACCTATTCTACTCGGCGACCATCTACGCGTATGATGAAACCGATGCCTACTACATCGTCGACCATCTGATCGACGACGACTTCGAATGGGATAATGTTTTCGGCCAGCAGATCGCCGAAGTCTACTTGAGCGAGAAACGTCCCGACGGCGTTCGCAATTGGATCGAACTCAAGGGGCGTCGCCCGATTCTCTTCACCCGAGAGTATTTCGAAGAGTTCGTCGACTCTGTCGACGAGGGTCGCTTCCGATCGGCGATCATGAATCTCGAATGTCTGAGCGATGTCTCGCCCCTCGAGCCATACGACGAAGACGAACTCGAAGCGGGCCTGACCCGGGTGACCGACTTTATCGCGGACGCGACCGATGTCTCACTCGGTTTGTCGATCTTCATCGGGCTCAATCGAATCGAGTACGAGAGTGCCGGCGACGGCGGAAGCGGCGCCCGTAAAGGCAGCATGACGAGAATCACCGACGGCGACTTGATCCTCGACGAAGATTCTTCCGAGGAACATACGCCCGAAGAACTCGCGGCCATGATCGACCCTAAATTGATCAAGAACAACCTTCCCGGCCCGGGCATTGGCTATATCGGGAGCAGCTTCAAGCTCGCTCCGGATGAAGCAATCGTCGTCGAGGGAGGCGATGTGCCCTGCCGCTATTGGAACCTCCAGATCCTGACCCGTTACCTCGAGAGCGGGGATTACCGCCATCACAAGGTCGGCATCAGCAATCGCGAGGTCGAACTCGACCCCGATGGCCAATTCCGGATCTATGCCGCCGATGGCGATCCAGGAACAGTCAATTGGATCAGCACCCAGGGCTATGCGCACGGTCAGATCCTGATTCGTACGCTGCTCGCCGATCCCATGATGGAGGCGACCTTCCGGGTGATCAAAACGAAGGACATCCCCGACGCCGACAAGCGCTAGCAGCTCGCGCCGAGTCTCTATCGCGCCTGGTCGAAAGCTCCGAAAGGCTCCGGCTCGGGCCGACTGACCTGAATTCCCCCGACCGGCGGGAGCAGATGAAGCCCCCGCGGCAAGAGCCATTCGGCCATTCCTGCCAGGGGTGCGATCCCTGAAGTGATCGCCGTCCCGAGGCTGTTCAGGATCGTGCCATCTGGCAGGACGGCGGTGATCCCCGTCGAATCGTCCGCCAACTCGACGACGTCGCGTAACCCGATTCCCGTCCTCACATCGACCGCCACGAGCGAAGAGGAAACCAGCCAGGGAATCCTTCGGCCGATCTGCGTCTGGTAGCCGTAAGCAATCGGAACCAGAACGACATCGCCTACCACGGTCGGATTCCCATTCCCGATTGCAACGGTATCGCCTAATAGCCAACTCGCAGGAAGCGCTGCCTCGGCCAACGAATCGAGATCACTCTCCCAGCGAATTTCTCCCGACTTCGTCATCGCGACCAGCGCAGGGCCATAGGCCTGGAGTGAATAGATGTCGCCATTGCCTCCGACGGCCGCGGCGGCCGCAGTCGATTTCGTCTGGACTCGCCAGCGAATCGCGCCGGTCTTCGCATCGATCGCATAGAAGACACCAGCCTCGTCGCTGACATAGACGGCGTCCGCTTCGAGCGAAAGTGCCGGGCTCGAACCGCTTCCCGGCCCCATCTCCGTTGCGAAAGCGATCGAGATCTCGACACGCACCAGGCGATCATCGCCATTGGCCGAAGACGCCTCCGCGCCAGCTCCTGGGATCACCTTCAGATCGAGCCCGTAGAGCGCGCCCTGCCCTTTGTTCGTCGAAGTCGCCGCCACGAAAATTCGACCCGAATCGAGATCAATGGCCGGCGTATTGGTCGACCGCATCGACCCGCCAAACAAGACCTGCCAAGCCCACTCGCGAATTTCGGGATCAACCAACCCATCCGAGAAGACATTGTCGGGCATGGCCACCACGGTCGAGGCACGAGGCAAATGGCCGGGCAGACGAAAGGCTTTGGCAAGCGACCGTCCCGTCTCTCGATCAACGACGACGACATCACCGAAATTGGTCACGCCCAGAACGAAGCCCTCACGTGTGAGAATCGCAGTCGTGAGCGCGTTCACGGGCAGTTGTTCGGAGGGTTTCCAATCACCCTCTCGCACCGCGGGCAACGAGGCGACCCATTTCAGTCGGCCGTCCGAGCGAAAGGCGAAGAGCTGATTACAGTCGCCGAGATAGAGATCGCCATCGCGATCGACGATCGCACTCGAAAGAATCGCGCAAGGATCGATTCCCTCGTCTGCATCACGATAGGCCGCGGATTGCCAACGGAGTTCGCCATCCAGATCAAAGGCATGTAGATTCGATTGACCCTTCGCACGACCCGTCGTCACATAGAGAGTCTGACCATCAGGGCTGAGCGTCGGCGCAGTCAGAACGGCAGCGCCTTCGAGGGCCGTCCAGCTTCTATAGTTCGAGGAGAGCGGCGCTGCGGGAAGAAACTTTCGGTTTGCGGGCCCGCGATGAAGCGTCGACCAACCACCCGGCGAATAGAAATTCTCGGCGTTGGCCGCAAACGCGAACACCCCTATGAGCGCGAGTAGAGTCGGAATTCGAAGTGAACAGATCAGGCGAGTCATGGCGGTGGTTCCCCAAGCCGCCGATGATGACGAAGGCCTGGAACGACTGCCATAGCGAGCGGGTCAGCAGACGAAGCGCTCGGTCAGGTCGCTGATCTCTTTCGCCAGATCGAGTAGACGCCTGGCCTCACGATCGGTCCCTGCGGCATCCGCTTCCGTCGCCTCTGCAACCAAAGACAGCTGTTCGATACTGGCTGCGATGACGTGGGCTCGTCGCCGGGTCTCGTCGGTTACGCGACTAACGCCCCTCGCCTGTTCCTGCTGGTCTGCAACCGTACTCGCAATCAGGCTTTGACTCTCGTTGATCTCATCGATCACCGTCCCAATGGCGTGGATCGACGCGACCGAGCGGTCGCCACGTTCGAGAATTTCGGCGATCGTGACCGCGATCTGACCGGTGGCGTACTCCGTCTGGGCTGCCAGTTTCTTGACTTCTTGTGCGACGACCTTGAAGCCGCGGCCGGTCTCACCTGCTCGGGCGGCTTCGATCGAAGCGTTCAACGAGAGCAATTTCGATTGATCGGCGATCTGATCGATGAAGGTCAGAATGGCTTCGATCTGCTTGGTGCTTTGATCGAGGTCCTCGATCGCCGTGCGCGCGGTTCTCGCAGCGAGGACGCCGCTGCCCGCCACCTCGAGGGCGCTTGAAGCATTTTCGGAGATCGTCTCGAAGCTTTCGGCCAACCCCTCGATACTCTGACCGATCCCGTCGACCTCTTCGTTGGTCTCGGTCCAGGCCCGCGCGACCGAGGCCACTTCATCCGAGGTTCGGCGAGATCCCTCGACCATATTTCGTCCGACCTGGTCGAGCTGATTGCCAGCCTGTGTCAGCGTGCCCGAAATTTCCCGAATCTGAAGAATCCGTTCTGAAAGATCATCGAGGAAGCGATCGAGATCCGTCGCGATCTGATCCATGGGCGAATCGCCTGTGAGATCCGTGCGATGGGTCAGGTCTCCGGTTGCAGCGGCAACGACCACTTCAGAAATTCGGTCGGCCTTGAGGCGAAGCTCCGTCGCGACCTCTTTGTCGAGATCCGCTCGCTCACGATCACGCAGCGCCGAACTTCTCAGGGCATTCGCGCTGTCGCGCTCCGCCTGCACGGCCTGTTCGAGCCGAATGGCGTTGTGTTCCCTTTCGGTGACACATTCGATCGTGATCAACGATCCAACCCGCAGCTGCTGCGAATCGGAGATCGCTTCGACCGAAACTTCAAAGATCTCGTCCCCCACACTCCGCAAGCCGTGGAACGAGGTTTCTTCGACGGCTTCGAAGAGAGTTCGTCTCTCCGCCTCGTCATCAAAAAGGAAGTCGATGATTCCCCCGTCGAGAATCTCGGGGTCGACCCCGGTTGTCGCCTTCACTTCCTCGAGCGTTCGACGACAATGCGGATTGGCATAGGTGATCACGCAGTTCAGATCGCAGTACAGAAAACTCACGGGGGCCTGCTCGATCAGGGCCTGATATTGATGAAGCGAGGCGAAGGTTCCGCGCATATTCACGATCGCGACACCCAGGGCCGTCTTCATCGCGCCCAACTCATCTTCTCCTCCTCCTTCAATCACGGTATCGAGATTGCCCTCCGACACGCGCTCCAGAATTTCGACGGTCTCGCCGAGTCGCGCGCTGATCCTCTGCATGACGAAGCCAACGACGATGAAGATCGCGAAGCAAAGAATCGTCCCAAAGGCGAAGATCTTGTATTGCTGCCGACCCGCCATCGTCAATGCTTGCTCAGCGTTGAGGTCGATCTCGAGGATGCCTCGGGCGTCGCCTAGCGCCCAGCCCCTGCGCGGCGTATCCGGGTGCGTGTTATGGCAATCCACGCATACGCGGCTGCTCATCAGGTCGGGAACAGCCACGCGAACGAAACGTTCGCCACCGATCACACCGAGGCGCGAGAATCTTCCATCCGGATTCGCTTCGAAATAGCTCAGCGCCGCCAAGGCGAACTCATCGAGCTCGCGGGACGCCCGATTCGGAAAGGGATAGCGACTATAGAGGCTCAGACGAATCGGCCGCGCCTGCATCCGTGAACGCTTCGAGAGATCGTGAAGCAAGGTAGCTGGAAGGGGAATTGCCCCGTCGACGCCTTCGTGATTCAGCTCCGCTCGAATGCCGGCGGATTCGACCTTTGCAACAACTTTCTCGGCGTAGTAGTTCTGGAGTTCCAGGTAATCGTCGATCTGGGCCGTCGCTGAAGCGGTCAGCTGCTCGATCATGTTGTCGCGAGAAACGCGGCCAGCATAGAGGGCGAACGCTGCGATACCCAGGATCGTGACGACGAGTGTCGGCAAGGCCAATTGAGTCGTCAGATTTTGGCGAAACATGCGTAGTGCCATTCCAATCGATCGCAATGGGAAACGGGGTCGATGCGTTGTCTGAAACGGTGTTCGAGAGAACGATCTTGAGGCGATTGCAAGGACCTGGGGCTTAGACCGGGGAAGGGCCCTCATAGAATCCGGTATGAACCGTGAGCATTATCACCAGTTGGCGAGTCGGCCCGGCCGATCCAGATCAATCGAAGCAAATAGAAAATGAAAGAGGAGTGGAGAACCTTGGCGACCATCCTTCGCGCCGTACGCGGCCGCGAAACTCAATTGCTCACCGAAGCGCACCGAGCACGCAACAAGGGACATGACCGAGCGGCCATTCGTCTCTATCGGCGAATTCTCGTCGAGAATCCGCGCAACATCGAGGTCGCTCTCCGCGTGGCGCCCATGCTCGCCTGGGCCGGCGAAGGCTTCGAAGCTTGGCAGCTCTACCGACGCGTCGCCCTCGAATATGCTCGTATGAAGAAATACAATGAGTGCCTCGCCATCTATCGCGAAGCCTGCCGCTATGTGCCCTTCGAGTTCGAGGCCTGGCGATTGTGCGCGGAACTACAACTGAAAATGAAGCGCCTAGATGGTGCCTTCGAGACCTTGATCGATGGTCGAATGCATTTTGGCGGACCCCATTCACGCGCCCAGGCGATCGCGTTGCTGACCCGCGCGAGAGAAATCGAGCCCTGGGATGACGATCTACTTCTGGACCTGGCCACCCTATACGCGGGAAACGACCAATGCGATCTGGCGCTCGAGATCCTATCCACGCTGTCGTGCCGCACCCAGGGTTCGATGCTGCGGCGAGTCCGCTTGCTGCAATTCCGGCAGAGCCTCTCGTTCCGCTACTTCTTTCTCTGGTTGCGCGCCTTCGGCCGTTCCCCGGGCGAAGTGGAAAGGCCGACTAACGAACAAGCACCCGGCGACATTGAGGACACTGAATCAATGCGTCCTCGGGCGAGGCGAGCATCTTCGTCTTTTCGAGTGACGGCAGCTTGATCCGACAACCTCCGCAGCGTCCGTCCGCCAGTGTCGCGGCGCCGCGCCCACCCTTCTGCGCCTGACCTCGAACGCGATCGTAGGTTGAGATGATGTCGTCGGGAACACTGGCCATGATTCCCTGGCGTTCCTTCGCCAGCCCTTCGAGTTCGACAGAAACCTCCTGCTCCACTTTGCGAATGGCCTGCTCGATCCCTTCGGCGTCCACGCGATTGGCTGCGCGCGCGGCCTCTTGCTCACGTATCCGGTCGTCAACGGCCTCGATCGCTTCGAGAAGCGCCATCTCCTGTTCCTCATAGGCCGTCTGCTTCTCGTGGAGTTTCTCTTGGGCTTCCTTGTGGGCGCTCGCTTCGTCCTGGTTCTTCCGCTTCCCGGAATACCGCTCGACCTCTGCGGCCTCGATGTCCTTGACGATCTGGGAAACGGCGATGCCAACCTCTTCTTCTTCGGCCTCGCGGAGCGCTCGATCAGCCTGAGCGGCTGCGAGTCGCGCATCGATCTCGATCAGCTTCGCCGCGGCGACGGGAAGCGCCTCCCGTTCGGGCAGACCCGCCGATCGTTTTCGTGCGGCATCGGCCGCCAGATCGAGCGTCTGGATTTCCAGAAGAGGTGCTAGAAAGGACAAAGGCGGATGTTTCCTTTCAACTTCGTAGGTAGCGCCCGGGTTCGACTTCGCTGGCCTCTCCACGGGAGAGCATTCGGTCGAGATGGAATCGTGCGCTTCTCTTCTCGACGTCATAGGCGAAATTGAGCTGGACGCCAGGTCGATAGATGAAGCGATGGTTCGCCATCTCCTCGAGGCTTCTCGGCTCCGCCAGAAATTTCAGCATCGCCTGATGTCGCCGATCGATCACCGCGTGAAACGCGTCGATCATCTCGAGGAATCTCTGTCTGCCCTCGATCACACCCTTATGATGAAACGTGACATACCAAGCGGCTTCTTCCTCGCGAACACGGCGCAGACTTTCCTCGAAATCTTCGAGATCGCTCCAGACGTCGCCGTAGTAGGGACCGAACCCGGTCAGGTCGATGTCTGAAAGAAAGAAGACGTCGTCCGAAATTCGAAACCCACTGTGGCCGCGAGTATGGCCGGGGAGATGGACCGCCTCCACCTTTACGCCGCCCAGATCGAAGACATGTCCGTCCGAGAAGCCAAGCGCATCGTCTCTTGGCGTGTAGTGGAAGGTCTCGAGAACCGTATCCTGGAACTGGGTTCTCAACGTGCCTTCGAAACCATAGACGTCCATCAAACCGTCGATCGACTTCGCCCCCGGCAAATCATCGTCATGGATATGGATCCGAGCATCCTTGAAAAAGCCATTGCAGGCCATGTGATCTTCATGGCTGTGGCTGTTGAGGACCGCATCGATGGCGACGGGAACGCCGCCTCTTTCGATCACATCGATCGAGGGATCGATCACGATCGACTCGCCCTCGCCCCGCACGAGAAGCGTATTGCCCGACGGATATTGACCGTTGTTCGCACCGACGAGAACGCTCACGCGATCCGTCAACTTCCTCTCGGCTTCACCCCATTGCGCCAGCATCACCGAAGACTACCCGCGAAAGTCGCCTCCCGCGATACGCCCGGCACGGCCTCGCCCAAAAGGTTCCCGCCAAGCGAGCTGACAAAGATGACTCGGAGACGCAAAACGACGGGTACCAACCGGCAAATTGCAGCCACCCATCTGGTCGAAACCTCTTGGGAGATCAATCGGCCATGTTTTCTGCACGACCCCCAGAACGACCCAGAACGGAATCTGCCCGGCGTCCGGCCGCTCATGCCGGGGCCCGAATCGATCCCGACGCCGAACTCGTCCGTCGATGCCAGAGCGGGGGCGCCGACGCGAACCAGAGTTTCACGGAGCTCATGGACCGGCATGCACTCCGCATCAAACGCCGGGCCACACGAATCCTGGGCGACGAAAGCGACGCCGAGGACGTGACCCAGGAAGTCTTCGTCAACGTCCATCGCTTCCTGCATCGCTACACCCCGGACCAACCCTTCAGCCATTGGCTCTCGGTCGTCACCCTCAACGCTTGCCGGATCGAATTGCGGCGACGATCGAGCCGAAACCGACGCCATGACGCCTACCGCAACGAACCGACCAAGGAGAGTCGCGCGGCGATCGAAGGCGACCCCATCCTTCGCGGCTGGCTCGAGGAGGCGCTCGAAGAGCTGCCGTTGGTCACGCGCCAATGCATTGTCCTACGCGCGCTGGAAGGCCTCTCCTATCGAGCGATCGCGATTCGATGTGGACTATCGGAGCCCGCCACCAAGATGCGCGTCCTGCGCGGGCTGCGGGCGCTCCGTCTCGAATTCGAACGGCACACGGAAAGCGAGGATCAATACAACAGCCTTCCCGGCGATCCACTGGCGATCGTGGACGCTGCCTAACGAGGCTGTCCGACGTTCGGCGCTCGGCAATCCAGTTCGAGCCGCATGAAGACATCGCACACCTGAGGAAGCCTGCGAGGTCCCGACCGCGCGGACGCCGGTCGGGCGCGCGGCGTACTTGCTTCCCGAAAGAGCTCTGCCCGAGCCGACTTGGCATTTCCGATCGCCGCCGTCAGCACCGCCAGTTCACCCGTCACGTGTGCCGCGGCCAGACTCGTTCCATTGCCGAAGGCAAAGGCATCCCCCGGTATCGTCGACAGGATCTCGACACCGGGCGCCAGCAACTCGACCCAATCGCCTCGATTGCTCGCTGCGAAGAGCTGGCCCTCGCGATCGATCGCGCCCACCCCGATCACAGAGGGATAGGCGGCCGGATAGCGCTCTTCATCGAGCCCCTCATTGCCCGCCGCAGCCACCACGACGACGCCGAGCGCCTCGAGTCGCGCGACCCCGCGTTCGAGCAGGACGTTCGCCGGACCCGACAGGGAGAGATTGACGAGATCGGCTTCGACTTCCCAGGCCAGATCGAGCCCCAACAAGAGATCGAAGATCGTACAAGCGCCGCCGGCAGCGCCAGTCGGGGTACAGACGGGAATCGAGATCAGCTCCGACTCGGGCGCCAATCCTGCGATGCCGAAGCCATTGCCCTCGACCGCCGAGATCACGCCGGCCATCAACGTACCGTGAACGCCTGGCTCGGAACCCACCCCGGCATCCGGGAGTGCCTTGATTCGCGTGCCGGAGAGATCTCGATGCCCGGTATCGGCGGCCGAGTCGAGCAGAGCGATCGTGACGCCGCCCCCGGCGCTGAGCTCGCGGGCGGCGCGAACACCCGAAATCGCCAGTCCATATTGCAGCGAAACGTAGGGGTCCGGTTTGGCAGCCGGCCTAACACGATAGGGCGCATCAGAAAGGGGGTGAATTTCATCGGCCGCGCTCAAGTAGATGTCGTTCGGTACGACAGTGCTGCCGTCGGGGACCACCGTCACCAACTGATCGAGGGTCGCGCCCGGCGGACCGGTCACCCGAGCAAGGGTCGCGCAGAGAACGGGGCTGAAGAACGACTGTGAGATCCGCACGCCGCGGCCCAATTCGAGATCGGTCGGAAGTCCGCCCGAGGCCGTCTTCGGAAGCGCGAGCAGGGCCTCGCTTTCCTTCGGCGTGAGCGGAGTGGCACCAGAACTCGCGGTCGGGACGGGAGCCGCGAGCCGGACGATCGAACCCTGCCCCGTCGCCTGGTCGCCGGAGGTGCCAGGCGAGACGATGCCGCGCTCGCGAATCTGTACGGGGGGGCTTGCTTGGGCCAGCTGATAGGGTTGGCCGAAGGGACCGCAGAGCGAGTCGCCGGCGGCGCTTGGTGAGCCTTGTGCGGCTTGTGCGGCTTGTGCATAGGCAACATCGTCGCCGCCGAACAGGCAGACCAGAAGCGCAACGCCCACAACGGCGACGCGGCCCGGAACAATCCTGGAAGCGAATCGAGATCTCACGGTACGGCTTCAGCAAAGATCGCGACGGCGGATCCGGATGCCTTCAGCCGATTGGCAACGGCCGCCACATCCGCGGCCGTGGGCCGTCGGCCGTCTTCGCGCCCGCTCATCAGACGCACACGATAGACGCCCAGACTCGTCGGACCCGACACGATCTCGACCTCGACCCCTCGCAAGGCCTCGGAGACGTCCCGAAGCGAAACCGAATCCAGGAACACGACATCGAGCATCGGCGCCGCGTCGGCGGTGGTGGTCGTTCCCGAAGCGATCGTCGCCGGGTGATAGACCGAATCCTCGCTCGCTGGAATTCGCTCGCCATCGCCATCGCCGGCGGCTCGGCCGACGACATGGTCTTCGCGCAGCGAGGACGAACCGCCTGCGACGGAGGCAAGACGACCCGATTCCGGCGACGCCCCCAGAGACGAAAACAGCGCGCCCCCGATCCCACCGAGAAAGAAGATCGCCAAAGCGGCCGCAGCAGCCAAAAAATCGGTTCGCCCCGTCGACCACGGGCCCCTCACCACGCGCGGCCGTGCACTCGTCGCCAACGCGCCGTCCTGCGCTTCATCCGCTTCGTCCATCGATGCATCGAGCACCCAACGCCCGATCTGATCCAGCTCGTCGTCGGCCAGCCTCGGCTGCCCATGGATGGGCACGACGGTTTCGGCCCTGGGCAGGGTGTCGCGCTCGCCGGCCTCGATCCGTTGCGTGATCTCACGGAAGAGGCGGTCGGGATCGGGCAATTCCATATCGATCTCGAAGGGTGCGCCGGAAACGATATCGAGTTCAGCGCGACAGTCGGAACACTCCGCTGCGTGCGCTTCAACCTGTCCCTTTTGTTGAGCGCTCAACCCGCCGTCCGCATACCAGGGTATCCAGCCAAGAATATTCTCGGGACAACGAAACGCTCTTGCTTCTCTCGTCATCTGTTAGTTCCTTCCCGATCTCCGAGCTGGCTTCGCAACGCGCGTCGCGCTCGCGAGATGCGCGTCTTGACGGTGCCCTGCGTCACGTTCTGGCGACGAGCGATCTCCTCGATCGACAGGCCGTCGAGAACGGTCATTTCGAGTGCCAGACGTTGTGTCTCCGGGAGGCGCTGAATGAAGACGGCGACTCGACGCAAATCTTGCCTCGCATCCAGGTGGGTACCCGAATCACGACTGTCGGGGACCTGTGACAGTACTTCGTCCCGAGTTGAAATGACCCGAGACCGCTTGAAACGCCCGCGCAGGCGAATCGCCTCCATGCATTTGAACCGGGCAATCCCAAAAACCCAGGTCGAGACTTTCGACTCGCCTCGAAAATTTGCCGCATTCGACCAGACTTCGAGGAAGACGTCGCTCGTCACTTCTCTGGCCAGCTCCTCGTCGTCCACCCTGCGTCGGACAAATACGAACACGCGCGGGTAGAAGCGGTCGAAAAGCGACCGAAAGGCTGCACGATCCTGTTCGCGTGCGATCGAGCGGAGCAAAACGCCATCCGCCTCTTCCCAGACGGACGCTTTCTCGTTCATCGATTCGCCCTCCCTAGGTGGTCGTCGGCGGCCGTTCGGTGCCCCTAAATCGAGGGGTGATAGACGATTTCACTCAGCCGCCGGGCGGAGGGCCCGGGACGATCGGCCTATTTCCTCCGCCAGTGGTCGTTGGCCCAGTCGTGGGTTGGCGCAGGCAGGCCGAATCCGGGCCATCGCAGGGCCCGGGCCGAGCGAGCCGCGTCGAGACCGGCGGCCCAAGACGGGGCGGCGGCCCAGGGCCGGCCCCCACATCGACGGGGCTCAGCAGCGCCGCGACCGGCCCAACGACGGAGAAGCTCGATTCGCCCGCCCCGGCGATCGCCTCGCGGGGCTCGGCGCAAGCTCCCGGCGCCGCCAGACCCGCGACCTGATCATTCGCCGTCGCCGGCGAAGACGTCACCGCCGACGCGAGACTTCCGCCGGCAACAATCAGCAAGCAAGACAAGACGCGCAGCGCCAATCGCCAGACCGGCGGGAGCGTTTGTTTTCGAAGGCGATCAGAGGGCTTGGGCAGGTCGCAGGGCATGCGTTCATCCTAACAGTTCAAAGGCTGGGATTCCCAGGAAAGGTCCCGATCAATTCCCGAAGCCGATCCGCACGGAAAGACCAAATAGATCTCGCGTGTAGTCGAAGGAATCGGCCGTCGAACGATTGCGTGTTCTGGTCCAACGAGTTGAGACCACGACATGCTCCCCGAATGCGCGTTCGAGAAGAACGCGAACCGACGTCTCCTGTTCTCGACGGCGACGATGGTCGAGGAAATAGGGTTGGCTGGCGCCGATGTCCGAAGGATCCGGAAAGGTCGTCGGGTTTCCATAGGGAACGTACGCATAACGTCCCCTGACGCTCAATTGGATTGCGAAGGGCAACTCCGCGCCCAATCCGAGTTCGAGCTGATGTCGCTCGTGGTCGTATTCGCTTCCTTCGCTCTCGTACCGGTTGTACAAATACTCACTCTCGACCCAGGGCGTCCCGAGCCAATCCAATTCGATCGGCAGATTCTCGCGATGAAGAAGGCTCGCCGTGACGCCCTGGCCGTCGCGATCCCGAGCGCTCTTCTCGTTGATTCCCGGAGGCCCATCCGGGCCCGTTATATCGTCGAGGTCGTAGCGATAGTCATCGATCCCGACCGCAACCGAGAACACCGTGTAGCCGCCAGACTTCCACGGCTTGTGGATCAGCCCTCTCCAGAGAAAGCTGTACAGGAACGGATCCTCGTCTATCCAGGTCGCATCGAAATTCGCTTCGACCCGTAGCGTGCTGTCCGCGATACCCAGGGCACGATCCAACCACACGGTCCCACCGACTCCGTGCGCATCGTAGTCATTCAGCTTTGCATGTTCGGAGCCGCCATAGCGAAAGGCCAACCCACCCTGCCAGGCGTCCGTCCGAAGAAGCAGCGCGCCTGCATCGACAAACCAGAAACCACGCTGGTCGCTTTGACCTGAAATATCTTCAGGGCGTACCACGCCACGACCGAGCAGCAACACATTGTCGTCGTGCTCGAAGCCGATTTCGAGCGCCGACCAGACCTTGATTTCCTGCTCGTCCCGGAGCTCGTCGATGGCGCGCTGGGCTTCTTCTGCCCAGACCGTCTCTGGAGCGTCTCGAATAACACGTAGGAATGCGGCTTCCGCCTTTTCGCGGTCCTCGGCTTGTCGAAAGGCGCGGCCCAGATAGAAGGACGCCATCGGTTCGACAGGGCGATCACTCAGCTGCGACGCAGCGGAAAGACGGCCGATGGCACGCTCGTAGTTTGCCTGGGACAGCGAGAGCAGCCCCGCGTAGAGAAGGAATTCAGGCTCCTTGGGATCCCTCGACTGCGCCCGCTCGAGCGCTTCTTCCGCGCGGTCGAGATCTCCGAGATGGAAGTAGGCCATCCCAAGATGGAGGTCGACCTTGGGTGTCGCCGGATCGAGTTCGCGCGCGGACTCGAGTGCACGTGCCGCCAAATCGAATTGCTGGAGCCGGATCCCGCATTCACCAAGCAGCTCTGCAACTTCCGCATCCTGGGGTTGTGAAATCCGCACGGCGATCAACTCGTCGAGCGCGTTCTCGCATCGACCCTCGCGCGCCAACTCGACGGCGAGATTGCGGCGATCCGCGACCGCCTGGTCGTCCTCCGCGCTCGCGATCTCGGGTAGGCACACGAGGACGGGCAGGATTCCGAGCGGGAGCAGCAACCAGCGAAAGAACGACACGAAGGGTGAATCCGATCGAGCTCCGTCTGAACGGAGCAGTTTCTGAAGGAAGGAGGAGGGTACCTACACCACGAAGACGAAGCACATTGAACGAATCGCCTCTTCGGACCCGTGATTCCGGCTCTCTACAACCCATTTCGGGGTGTTTCGCGTTCGCGCGCGCTTTTCCCCCGTACTAGAGTTGCCGGGGCGCACTCGAATTGATCAGGAACAGATGAATGTCTCGGCTCTTTCCGCATCCCCAGGACAAATACCCGGTCGTCTATCTGAAGGACACCGATCTAGAACTCCCCGATCACGTCCAGACCACCGACATGCGATACACGCAATTCAAGACCATCGCCCGCGGCGGAAAATGCCTGATCCAATCCTGCAAGGACTTTCACCTCAGCCGCGTCGTCGCCTACAAAAGCCTGCACAAGGAGTTGGCGAACGACCCTCTGGAGCAGCGGCGCTTTCTTCGTGAAGCCCGCGTTACCGCCATGCTCCAGCATCCGAATACGATTCCGATCTACGAACTCTCGAGGAATAATCGCGGGCACTACTATTTTACGATGAAGCTCGTGGAGGGTTATACGCTCCGCGAGGTGCTCGACACCTCGAGTGAAGAAGGCACGTTGCCCGTTGACGGCTATGGCTTCCATCGAATGGTGACGATCTTGATCCAGGTCGCCAACGCACTCGACTACGCACATAGCCATCGCGTTGTGCATCGAGACATCAAGCCAGCCAATATCCTGATGGGTCCCTTCGGCGAAGTGCTTCTACTCGATTGGGGTCTCGCGAAAGTCTGGAGCGAAGAACCCGAGAAGATTCCCGATCTGCCCTTCGATCGCGACGGAGATCCGTCACTCACGTCCAAGGGACGCCTTCAGGGAACGGCCCTTTATATGTCACCTGAACAAATCGAAGAATCCCCCGACCTCGACCATCGGTCGGACATCTACAGCCTCGGCGTCGTACTCTATGAAATTCTCGCCGGACAGAACATGATCCTCGGTGACAAGGTCAGCGAGGTCCTCGAGCAGGCGAAGAACGTCAAGCCAGCTCGACCCTCCGAGGTCGCGACCGAGCGCCAGATTCCAGAAGAGCTCGAGAACCTCTGTATGCGCTGTATCGAAAAAAATCCGGACCGAAGAATCCAGACCGCCCGCCTGCTCGTCGCGGCCCTTCGAGCCTGGCGGCTGCGATGGTCCGCTGATCCTCGCTAGTTCCCGTGCATTCGCCTTGCTCCGGAGCGGAATTTTCGAACGCGTTCTAGTCCCGTTTTGCCAGACCAGCTTTCGAGAAGGCCTGGTCGAGATCGGATTGGAGATCCTCGACGTTCTCGATCCCGACTGACAAACGAACCAATCCGTCGAAAATTCCAACCTTCTCTCGTTCCGCACGCGGAATACTTGCATGGGTCATCGAGGCGGGATGGTCGATCAGCGATTCGACGCCACCGAGACTCTCTGCCAACGCGAATAACACGAGGCTCGACACGAAGGTTTTCGTTGTTTCGAGATCGGCATCGAGTTCGAAGGTCACGATTCCCGATCCTCCACTCATCTGCCTCTTGGCGATTTCGAACTGCGGATGCGAGGGCAAGAAGGGATGCCTGGCCCACTTAACGAATGAATGCGCTTCGAGCCGAGTTGCAATATCGAGGGCATTCGCGTGATGTTGTCGCATGCGAATGGCCAGGGTCTTCACACCCCGTGTCACCAGCCAGGCATCAAAGGGAGACGGATTCAATCCGACCGCCTTCTGAGCGAAGACCATCTTTTCCTGCCACGACTCGTCATTTGTCACGACGACCCCACCCAGACAATCCGAATGGCCGTTCACGTATTTGGTCGTGCTCGAAAGCGACAAGGTCGCACCCAATTCGAGCGGCCTTTGAAAGAAGGGGGAGGCGAACGTGTTATCGACAATGACGGGCGCGCCTATTTTCGACGCCTCATCTGAAATCGCCGAGATATCCAGGATTTTCAACATCGGATTCGTGGGCGACTCGAGCCAAATAAGAGCCGGCCGAACTTCGGCGATCGTCTGGTAGTTCTTTGGGTCGGCGAAATCGACATAGCGAATCTCCAGCCCGAATTTCTCGAAGACCTGCGCGAAAATTCGAAACGTGCATCCGTAGACATTCTCTTCGGCCAAAACGAGATCGCCGGAAGAAAAGGTCGATAGCACCGCTGTGACCGCTGCCATGCCGCTCGCGAAGACCGTTGCGAACCGCCCGCCTTCGAGGGACGCGAGGGTCTCGCCCAATCGTGTGAAGTTCGGATTGCCGGAGCGGGTGTAGTCGTAGCCGAGGGTTTCGCCGGGGCGTGTCTGCGCGAAGGTCGACGTCGCGAAGATCGGCGGGATGACGGCGCCCGTCTCCGCATCCGGTGTCTGGCCAACATGGATGGCCCGGGTTTCGAATTTCATCGTGGCTCTCCTGTAATTCACGCAGCGAGTCTACGGCATTGACCCCAGCCTGCGATCGGCCGGGCCTGACACTGGGAAAGTCTTTCGCAGGCGACCTTTGGCTAGCGCGGAAACAAGCCGATTGGGCACTCCATGAGCGCCATCGCACGAATTCGCAAACGGACCTTCGAAGTGATGGAAGTCGGTCGCCCCGATGATCAACTCAGCCGTTGGGTCGACTCGTTGATCATGGCATTGGTTGCGGGGAATGTCCTCGCTGTCATTCTCGAATCGGTCGAAGAGATCCGACTAGCGTTCGGTGACCTCTTTCTGGCCTTCGATCAGATCTCCGTGGCCGTCTTCAGCGTCGAGTTCGTCTGCCGCATCTGGGCCGCGAGCGAAGCCCATGCGACCGGTTCAACCCCGTGGAGGCGACGACTTCGCTACCTCGCATCGCCGCTAGCGATCATCGATTTCCTTGCGATCGCCCCCTTCTACCTCTCCGCCTATTTCAGTCTCGATCTTCGTTTTCTGCGCATCCTACGACTCCTCCGGATCGTCAAGCTCACCCGCTATTCGATGGCGATGCACCGAATGGGTGAAGTCTTCAACATGCAGCGCAGCGCCCTGACCGCCTCCCTCTTCCTGCTGACGATCTCGATTATCGTTTCGGCGAGCGCCCTTCACGTTGTCGAACACAAAGTCCAGCCCGAGGCATTTGGATCGATTCCCGCGGCGATGTGGTGGGCGGTCTGCACACTGACTACTGTCGGCTATGGCGACGTCACGCCGATCACGCCGATTGGCAAGGCCTTGGCTTCGTGTATCACGATCATCGGCATAGGCATGGTCGCGCTACCGACGAGTCTACTCGCATCCGGCTTCGCCCACGTCATGAGCCGTAATGAGAAGGCGTTGGAAGCTGAAGCCGTCGAAGCCCTCGCAGATGGTGTCGTCACGAGCCAAGAGGCGCTCAGCTATTCCGACCTCGCAGCGAGCCTCTACATCGAGCCGGAGGTCGCGAGCGAAATCATCGAAGCGGTCCAGAAGCGAAGCGCCATCGAAGACATCGGCGAATGTCCCCATTGCGGAAAGTCCATTTCGGCCTGACACCAATCGGGTATCGTTCCAAAGCGATGACTGAAGCCGTTCAAGCGACCGATCTGATTCTCCATCACTACGACATGTCCCCCTTCGCCGAGAAGATCCGGCTGGCGCTCGGCGTCAAAGGCCTCACCTGGCGCTCTGTGCAAACGCCGATGGTGCTTCCGAAGGCGGATCATTTCGAACTGACCGGCGGATACCGCAGGGTGCCGGTCTTGCAGCTCGGCGCGGACATCTATTGCGACACCCATCTGATCACACGCGTCCTCGACCAGATCCAGCCCCAACCATCGCTCTCGCCTGCTGGACTCGAAATGGTCGATCTCTCCGTCTCACGCTGGGCCGAGACCAGCTTCATGATGGTCATCCTCACGTATTTTGGAATCGGCGGAATCTTCCCTGAGGATTTCGTCGAAGATCGCAAGAAGACCATGATTCCGCCTAGCATGAATCTGGACGGAGCCCCTCAGATCGTCGGGACGAAGCTTGTTCAGCTTCGGGACAACATCGAGCGACTCGAATCCACCCTCGCCGATGGTCGACCCTTCCTGCTCGGGGAGACGATCGCGACCGCCGACCTATCCGCCTATCACCCATTGATGATGCTAGGCATGCATGAGCGGACCCAGGTCTTACTTGATGGGATGAAATCGGTTGGCGCCTGGATGGAGCGCATCCGTGAAATCGGTCATGGCGAGGTGATTCCCTTCGACTCCGAACGGGCGATTGAAACGGCGCGGGCCTCAAAGCCCCGTGAGTTCCAGGAGGAAGCTGTCGTACCGGATGGCATGAAAATCGGCGACCCGGTCCTGCTGCTGCCGGACGAGTACGGTTCGGGCAATGTCACTGGCCGACTCGCACCATCCGGAATCTCAGAGATCGCCATCGCGCGGTCGACCGATCGGGCCGGAGAAGTCGTCGTGCATTTCCCGCGCGAAGACTACGCACTGATCGCGCTTTCCTAGGCGCCTCTCTCCTTTCCGCTCTCCCCACCCCCTCGAAGTCCCCGAGTATTCCCTGGATACGCTCTCGACTCTTTCCCTGAGCAACCGGCGGAAGCCCCCTCAGCAATTCGCCCAGCCACGCGATCGGCCTTGATCGAACTCCGCGGTCCGCCGAAATAGGTCGGACGATGTTTGGAAAATATCTTGTCGATCGCGGAATACTCGGTGAAGAGAGATTGCTCGAAGCCCTTGAGCATCAATCTCGAATGAAGATCTCCTTTGGTCGTCTCGCCTATCAGCTCGGGCTGATGACCCTGGATCAGGTCATGGAAACACTCCGAGCACAGGACGGAACGAATCGAAGATTCGGAACCGTGGCGGTCGAAAAAGGCTTCATCGAGGCCGACCAGGTCGAAGAGGTGCTCGAAAACCAGCGCGGAACCCACATGCCACTGGGGCAAGTGATCGCTTCGTTGGGCTGGGTCGAACCAGAGATCCTCGACCGCGAGCTGCGTCGATACATGAAAGACAAGACCGCGCAGGATTAGAAAGGGCTCGGCGCTCGGCTGCCCACTGCCCATAAAACCCGATGCACGTCAAGCATCCGAGGCACTAACGCGTGGGGTGGGCGCCTCGAATGTCGGGGGCATCGGGAAGACCGCGAGCCCTCCCAATTCGATTGCTAGTCTCCGCTCATGGAGATTTCGCAACGATGACAATCGAAGTTGTACTCTTTGACCTCGGCGGCGTTTTGATCGAGCTCGGCGGGATGGCCGATATGTCGTTCTTCGCGCGCGAGGAAGAAGAGTCGGAACTCTGGCGTCGCTGGCTCGAATGTCCCTGGGTCCGCCGCTTCGAGACTGGGCAATGCGACGCGGATTCCTTTGCCAAAGGCATGGTCGAAACCTGGTCGATGACAATCGGGCCGGACGAGTTTCTCGCCGCCTTCACTTCCTGGCCGCGCGGCTTCTTTCCGGGTGCACGAGAAATGATCGAGTCGATCGATGCAAGTCGCCGTGTCGCCTGCTTCAGCAACACGAATGCGCTCCACGCGGATCGACACACGACGGAGTTCGGCATCGCTGCGTTATTCGAAACACGCTTCTTTTCACACGAAATGGGCGTCCTGAAACCGGATCGCGAAGCCTTCGAGTTTGTCGTCGAAGCACTCGGCTGTGCGCCCGAGCAGATCCTCTTCCTCGACGACAACGAGATCAATGTCCGCGGGGCTCGGGCAGCCGGACTGCGGGCGCAAAGAGCCTGCGGGCCGGAAGAGGCACGGGCCATTTTGACCAAAAATGAGCTGATACTCGACTGAGCATAGTTTTACGGACATTTCCGACTCTATACAATACGTTCCGTTTCGTATATGCTTTGCCTCGAAGTCGCCGATCCTGTCCACGGCGACGACCCGGAGAGCACCCCATGGATTTCGATTTCTCCCCTGAAGAGCAAGAATTCGCCGACGAGGTGGAGGCCTGGCTCGTCGAAAATCACGATCCCGTCGTGATGGATCATCACCGGGAAAATTTCACCCAGCTCTCGGACACCCCCGAGCGGCGCGCCTTCATGAAGAAGCTGGCGGCCAAGAATTGGCTCGGCATGTCCTGGCCCAAGGAATACGGCGGCCAGGAAATCGAGGGCGTCTATGAGTTCATCCTGAACGAAGCACTCTCGAAACACGCCGCGCCGCAAATCGGCAAGGGTGTCGGCATCATCGGCAAGACCCTGATCCGCCACGGCAACGAAAAACTGAAGAAGGAATTCCTGCCCCAGATCCTGACGGCGGAAGTCGAGTTTGCCGTCGGTTATTCCGAACCCCAGGCCGGCTCCGATGCGGCGAACATGCAACTCAAGGCCGAGAAGGTCGAAGGGGGTTGGAAGCTGAACGGCCAGAAGATGTGGACGACCTCGGCTCACTTTGCAGATTGGTATTGGCTCGGCGCGCGCACCGACCCCGAAAAGCCGAAGCACGACGGTCTCTCGCTCTTCCTGATTCCGATGAATCATCCGGGTCTCGAAATCCAGAGTCTGCCGACGATCGGAAAGGATACGACCAATCAGGTCTTCTTCGAAGACGTCTTCGTTCCCGACGACTACCTCGTCGGAAAGCGCGGCAAGGGCTTCCAGATGATTTCGGAGGCCCTCGATCTCGAACGCTTCACGCTCTTCACACTTTCGCCGATCAGCAATCGATCCAATGTACTCGTCAATTGGGTGAAACAGGCCAAGCGCGACGACAAGCCACTCAAGGACGATGCGAACGTGCGACGCACGATCGCCCATATCATGACGGACACCGCCGTCGCGAAGGGGCTCAGCACACGCTTCGTTTGTGCCGCCAAGAGCGGTGGCAAGCCACCCACAGTCGAATCCTCGCAATACAAGCTCTTTACGACCACGCTTTCCCAACGCGTGTGCAAGGATGCCCTCGACATACAAGGTCACGAGGGAACGATCATGGAGGGGCAAGAAGAGGCCCCCGTGCTAGGTCGGTTCGAGGGTGCCTACCGGGCCACCATGAATGAAACGGTTGGCGGCGGCTCCTCGGAAATCCAGAAGAACATCATCGCTCGGCGCCATCTCGGCCTGCCGAAGAATTTCTAGGAGACCGGATCATGGATCTCGATTTCAGCGAAGAGCAACAGATGATCGTCGACATGACGCGCTCGATGCTCGAGGAATACTCGTCGATCGAAATCGTCCGTAGCGTGGAAGACGATCCGAAGGGCTACCCGGACGTGCTCTGGAAGCAAATGAGTGAGCTCGGACTGAATGGCTTGCTGATTCCCGAGAGTCATGGCGGCGGCGGTCAGACGTTATTCGAGGGTGCCCTGGTCTATGAGGAATTGGGCCGCGCGATGGCGCCAACACCGCATTTCGTTTCCTGCGTGATGAGCGCGGGCGTTCTCCTCTCGGCCGGGAGCGAGGCGCAGAAAGAGCAGTGGCTGGGACAGATCGCCAGTGGCGATGCGATCCTTACGCCGGCGTGGCTCGAACCCGAGCGTGGATTCGGAGAGGTCGGGATCGCACTCTCCGCCACGGCCGATGGCGACGACTTCTTGTTGACCGGGCGAAAACTTTCCGTTCCCTATGCGGGCGTGGCCACGCGATTGATCGTCTTGGCGCGAAGCGACGCGGGCGTCGATCTCTTTCTCGTCGACCCGAAGAGCGAGGGCGTGAGCCGAAAGCACCTGCTCTCTCAGGGTCGCGAAGCCAATTTCCAGATCGATTTCGACAAGGTTCGCGTCTCGGCGAAGGATCGGATCGGCGCGTCCGGATCAGGCTGGGCGACATGGAACGAGATCATGCATCAGGGCATCATCCTTTTGGCCTCCCAGGCAATCGGGGGCGCGAATCGATGTCTTGAAGAGACCGTCGAGTACGCCAAGGAGCGTGTTCAATTTGATAAACCCCTCGGCGCGTTTCAGGCCCTGGCCCACTATATGGCCGACGCCTCAACGAATATCGACGGCGGTCGCGTCCTCGTCCACGAAGCCGCTTGGAATCATGTGCAGGGTCGATCGATCGCGCGTTTTGCGCCGATGGCGAAGCTATTCTGCTGCGAAACCTATCGGGAGACCACGCGAGTCTGTGCCCAGATCTGGGGTGGCGTCGCCTTCACCATCGAATACGACCAGCAGATGTTCTTCCGACGCGCCAAGCATCTGCAACTTTCCTGGTGGGACACGCCCTTCCTCGAAGAGCTGATCGCAGCGGATGTCCTTGACTAACACGTAAAATACGGCGAACACAGCAAAGGCCTTGAATACGGAGAGTCGGCCTCGACCCGCGACCGGGTCGATCGCGCCCGCTAGCCGGCGAGGTTCCCGAGCCTCCAGTTTGCATCAGCAACGAGCTTTTCCATGAACTCGCGGCCATAGGCGTTTTCCGGGTCCGCTCGGACCATCTCGTCGAGAATTCGAGCATCGTCACCGATCAAAATTCGCCAGCGGCGCTCGTGGACGCCGTCCAGGATCACTTTGGCCGCCTCGGCCGCCGTCATCGGCGCGTCATCCCTAAACGACTCGCCCATCATGACCAGCGCCTGACGAATCTGCTCGTTCGTCGCGTCGCCCATTTCGACGCCACGGCGAACGAAGTTGTCGCGCACTTCGAGTAGGTCTTCGTCGGTCATTTCCTTCGGGCTCCTGCCCAGGATCTGCCCGGAGTTGATGATGATCGATGTCCCGATATGGCCGGGCATCACGAGCGAGACGCCGACGTGTGGCGCGTTCAACTTGAAGTCGTTGATCAAGGCTTCCGTGAAACCTTTGACTGCGAATTTCGCGGCGCTGTAGGCGGTATGCGGCATGTCAGGGCTGAGTGAGGCCCAGAATCCGTTCACACTACTCGTGTTGATCAGGTGGCCCTCTTCGGCCGCGATCAGCAGAGGAAGAAACGCGCGCGTTCCATAGTAGACGCCGAACCAGCAGACATTGAATGTCTTGTCCCAGTCTTCCCGATCATCGAGGATCAGACTGCCGCCTCCGCCGATCCCCGCATTGTTGAAGACGAGATGAACACAATCGGTCTCCTGCTCGGCCATGACGGCGTCGCGAAACGCGATGACCTGTTGCTCGTCGGAGACATCCGCGAGATGCGTCGTGACGCGGACACCCGACGGCGCATCGGCTTCGCATAACGCCTTGGACTGATCCATGTTCTCCTGGGACACATCGCACATCGCGACATGACAGCCCGCGGTCGTCAGTTGGCGCGCGAGTTCGCGCCCCATTCCCGTGCCACCACCCGTGATGACGGCGATCTTGTCTTCGAACGAATCCATCCGGCTCTCCTCGATTTCTCTCTCGCTGCTTTGATTCTGGTTCTTCGCTTCTACGGCTTCGACTCAATCTTTCTCTTCGACGGCGCCCATCGCTATGAATTGCTCGATCTGCGGCTCCGAAAGGCCGACGATTTCTTGCAGAATGCTTCGATTATCCTGGCCGATGCTCGACCCGGCCTGTGTCGTCTTGCCGGGCGTACCCGTCAGCCCGAGCGGAATCCCCGATGCGGTAACGAGGCCCTTCTTGTGGTGCGGAATCTCCTCGAAAAAACCGCGCTCGGCAAGCTGAGGATCATGGCGTAGCAGATCTTCGGCGTTCTGAACGCCGCCGCTGGCAACGCCTGCACGCTGGCACGCCTCCATCACCTCATAGTCCGTTCGCTGCTGCGTCCATTCCGAAATCCGGGCCTCGAGCGGTTCTGCGTTGCGCACCCGAGCGGACATCGTCGCGAAACGCTCCTGCTCCGCCCAACCCGGCGCTCCGAGTACCCCCTTCAGCCTTTGCCAATCCAAATCGTCCTCGACACAGATCACGCACCAACGGTCTGTCCCGCGACACGGAAAGCATCCATAGGGCGCGCGATCGATCTCTCCATTGCCTCGTCGCGCGGGCTCGCGACCGAGGGCCGCAGCCTCGAGCATGAGCGGACCGATCGCGGCAATCGTTGTCTCCAGCTGAGAAAGGGCAATGAGCTGTCCCGTCGCCGTCCGTTGTCGATCGATCAGTCCCGCAAGCAGAACGAAGAGTCCGTGCGAAGCGCTCAAGGGATCCGGGTAGGCGAAGTGCGAAAGTGAGCAGTCACGATGTGCGAAGCCGCCCAGGCTCGCGAGTCCCGAAGCCGCTTCGATGTTCGGCCCCCAGCTCACATAGCGCGAATTCGGCCCGCTCTCCCCGAAGCCGCTCGACTCGAGCATCACCAGGCCCGGATTTCGCGCCGACAGTCGGGCAAAGTCGAGTCCCAATTTCTCGAGCACCCCGACACTGTAATTGGCGATTACCGCGTCGCTCTGGTCCACGATCCGACGCGCCAATTCCGCGCCCTCTTCCTTTCGCAGATCGAGAGCGACGAACCGTTTACCGGCGCTCCAATCCGTAAACCACGGAGAAGATTCCGGCTGCGTGCCCAGCTCCGGATGTCGGGGCGGAACGAAGAGTCGCGGAACATCCGGAAAGGCGTGGGACTCGATCTTGATCACCTCGGCGCCAGCAAAGGCGAGCATGCGTCCGATCCAAGGCGCAGCGAGCCCCGTCCCAAACTCGACAACCCGGAGCCCGTCGAGCGCGCGCGCCCGATTATCGACTCGATCTGCGGTCGTCTCGCTCGCCGGGGCGGTTCTCGCTTTCACGCGCGGTCGTGGCGAATCGAGGACTTCGCGATCGTGTTCGCCAATTCCGGGGGCCCTGCCACCACTCTCTTGTGGCCGGTAGCCCATCCTGGCCGGCATTCCCGGGGCGCGAAGGGCCACCCCACCCTCGCCCATCAGTTCGACAAAGAAGTTTCGAGCCTCTAGATGAGGGTCTGCGAGGAGCCGAAGCGCCGTCTGGACCGGTGTCACCGCGATGTGCCGCCGCTGTCCCTCGCGCACCATTTCTGCGACCGAAAGCGTCGCGGCCAGATCCGAGATGAACACGTCGAGCAATTCGCGGAAGGGCAACCGGCTCGAAGAAGGTCCGTGAAACTCGGGCCGCAGCACCTCTTCGTTGCCCGTCACTTCGTGAATCCAATTCGCGAGCGCCAACCAATGCGCCGGTCGGTTGACCATCAGGTAGGCCAGACCGTCGCGGCAGCGATAGCTTCCCGACGGCACGGAAGCGACCAGTCCGGTGCCGACGCGCTTCGGAATAACCCCGTCCTCGAGCCACTTCCCAACACCCGCGATATGCGTGACCGCCGCCGTCACCTCGAGTTGCGAAATGTCGACGTGCTGACCGCGGCCGGTGCGGTCGCGATGAAAGAGCGCGATCAAGCTGCTCGCGGCGGCGAAGGTCGCGGCGACAATTTCTGATTGGTGGCCGGCCATGCGGACCGGCGGGTCTTCGGGATCACCGACCGAGATCATCAGCCCGCCGAGCGCGCTCGCCACGAGGTCATTGGATCGAAACGATTTCTGGGGTCCGGTCTGTCCGAATCCGGTGATCGAGGTCATCACCAGTTCAGGGTGATCCAAAGCGAGTTCCGCATAGTCGAGACCAAGGTCCTTCAGCGCTGCCACCGGCGCGCCGTCGAGAATCAGATCCGCTTCGCGAGCGAGCGTCCGAAATCGCTCCCGGTCGCTGGCCAGCGACCCATCCAGGACGACACTTTTCTTCTTCGCGTTTGCGTAGAGAAAGGGCAGGCTCAGGCCGCGCGCGCGTGCATCAGCCATGTAGAGCGGCGCTTGGCGCCGGGCGGGATCGCCATCCGGCGGCTCGATCTTGATGACCTCCGCTCCGAGGTCCGCCAGCAATTTCCCGCAATAGGCCGTCGAGGCCGAAGTCAGGTCCAACACGCGAAGATGAGCGAGCGGCGGCAAGGACGGCGATGCAGGCGGCTTCAATTTCGCGTTTCTCTCGGCTGGCGACGACGAGCGGAAAGGCACGTCGACGAACAAGCGCCCAGTCTACCCTGCTCGAACACCGGGCCAGAGCCACCCGACCGAAGGGGCCAACGGACCCTTCCCATGCCTGCCTGAAATTCGCCGCGAGGGGGGCACGCTACGTGACCCTTCTCATAACTCTAGAGGGAAACCCCCATGAAAAAATGAAGGAAACATGGGTGAAACCCAGAAAATCTCGACACTCCTAGGGTTAAACACCGATGGCGATCCTCGAATTTCCCTTAGTTTCGTAGTCACGCGCTTTGAAAACCAAGGGAGAATTCGCAATGAGTCTCGAGATCCTGGTCTTCCACGCCCCCCCAAATCGATTGAACGGCCCAGCTACACGGACCGGCGGACGGACCGTCGCCCCCACCCTGCTCGCCCTGCTCGCAGCCTTCATGCTCCTCGCGATCGGCTGCGCGAAGCCGCCCGAACACCCTTGGGTCGTGCGCGACGGTTTGATCGAGGTCGAAACCTACGATCGCGGACAACTCTTCGTCAGGCGGGATCACCGTCTCGGTGACTACGACAACCTGCTGATCGACCACGTCGGCTTCCGCTATGGCCGAGGCCAGGATCGCTTGAAGGAGGGCGAGGAGGATCGCATCGTTGCGATGCTCCTCGGCGCCGTTCAGGGCAGTCAGGACGGGAGGCTCGGGCTCGCAGCGATTCCGGGGCCGTGCGTATTGACCGTGAATCTCTTCCTCAAAGACCTCGAATTCGAAATGCCCGAATGGAGCGGGACATCGGAAACGAATTTCGTCTCCTCCTACGGCGCGACCACCATGGTTCTCGAATTGCGCGATTCCATGAATCAAGAGCCCCTGGCTCGCTTCATTCAAAGACGTGACCTGGGTGGCGGACGTGCCACATCGACCCAATCGATGGGCCTGCGACGACTTCGCGATGTCATGTCGATCGCCATTCGAGATATGGGAAGCCAGCTCCGGAAGGTGATCCCGCCGACCTCGGGCACCTCGCATGTCGCGAACAGGCAATGTCGCGGGGGGCTGTCGGAAGTGGCGCTGGGCTCACGCTGAGCCGGGCTTGAGCGTCGGGCTCCCCGACCGACGCTCTGGTCGCGTCGGTCGGGGAGTTCGCCGGCCCGCCTCCAGCATGCGATGCTCGCGGGATGCGACTTCTGGTGTTTGGGCGGCGAGTAGCTCCCTGGTTCGTTGCCATCGCAACGGTCGGCTACATCTTCGCCCGGGTGCCCCTTTCGCAAGCCTGGTTGGCCGCCCGTGACGCACGAATTGAAGTCCTCGTTCCCCTCGTCCTGATGGCCGTGCTCTTCTGGTTCCTGCTCGAATCCTACGCCTACGCTCAGCTCTTCTCTCGTTTCAATACGCCGCTCTCCTGGCGCGAAGCCCGTTCATTGCGCGGGCTCGCCTATCTGCTCACACCGATCCATCAGAGCCTCGGCAAGGTGGGCATCGTGCTTCGCCTCTCCGCCCTGAAGAAAACTCCGCCCCTCGAAGCCGCGAGCACCGTCGCCCTCTATCAGACGATTGACGCAATGGTGCTCGCCGCCCTGACGGCGATCGGACTATCGATCATCCCCACGAGCGCCGGTACGAATGAAGCCCGCGCGATCGCGATCGCCCTCATTCTCACGTTGGCGAGCTACCTGGCCTTCATCCGCCTCGATTGGCCACGATTCGGATTCGCGAGTCGCTTGCGCGATTGGACGATCCACCGGACACATCGCCGCGTCCGTGCGCGGGACCTGCTCCTGATTCTTGGAATCAAGCTCGCCTATCACCTGACTTTTGTCGGTGTCTTCTACTTCGGCACCCGTGCCTTCGGCGTCGAGCTTCCCTTTCCGGTGGCACTCGCGGCCACGCCGATCATCCAAGCGATTGGAGCCATTCCGATCAGTCCCGCTGGCTTGGGGACGCAACAAGCTTCGATGCTTTTCTTCTTCTCGTCCTATGGTTCGGACGGGGCGATCGTTGCTTTTGGTTTTGCGCTGACGGCGGCCCTGATCAGCGCGCGCTGTCTGCTAGGGCTTCTCTATCTGCCGACGCTCACGCTTCGCGACGATGAACGGTCAGCACCGGGCATGGCGCGTGCTCGACGATTCGTTCGGCGGTACTTCCGAGAAGAAATTGCCTCCACTTCGAATGGCCCCGAGTTCCCATGACGATGACGTCGATATCGCGGTCGGCGGCCAGTTCGGTCACGACCTCCGCAGGATCGCCACGCTCCACGACGACCTCGACCTGAAAACCTCGCTCACGAAGCGCGACGGCCGATGGCTTCGCCGCGTCCTCTGCTAGTTGGTGCGCGTTCTTGACTAACATCGGCGGTGCGCCGTTCCCAAATCCACCCAAAGGAACAACGGTCGGCGCAATATGATAGGTATGCACCAGCAGGATCTCGGCGTCCTCGCTGCCCGATAGAATCAACATGGCGGCGGCCAGCGCCTGATCCGCAGCCTCCGAAAAATCGGTCGGCAACAGTATCCGTCGAACCGGCTCGATGGATCGATCATCCCCGGGATGCACGGTCAGAACCGGCTGATTCGCGGTCCGCACGACTTCCTCGGCAACGCTTCCCAGCATGAGACGTTTGAAGCCGGTATTGCCGCGTGTTCCCAGCATGATCAGATCCGCGGACAGGGCGTCGGCACAGGCCGTGATTCGTGCGGCCGCCCGCCCCAGTTCGAGATGCGTGCTGACGTGAACGCCCGCCTCGCGGACGATCGCTGCGGCCCGCGTCAGTCCCTCGTTGCAAGCGTCTTTCAGCATTTCCTCGAAGTTGGGCGGAACCACGATCATCTCCGGCGCCGCGAGCGGAGGGAGATCGGGTTGCATCACGTGAACGAGTGCCAGTTCGGATCCGTGGCTGGCCGCGAGCTCAATGGCGCGATCGAGTGCCAGGCTGGCGGTCTCCGAGAAGTCGGTCGCGAGGAGAATGATGCCGAGGGAATCGCTCTCGAGGTTGATCGCGGTGGCCATGCTTGCCCCTTGAATCGCCCGGGAATTCCCGGAGGTGTCGAATCGAAATTCAGTGGCGGAACGACGGGAACGATACAGCATGAGCCAGGTGCCGTCGCGATCGGGCGCAGCCGACTCCCGGAATGAGCGCATCCGATCCGCCTCTTGCCCGAAGCTCATTCGCAGCTCGCAAGCGAAACTCGATCGCTATCTGGTTGAACTCGTTGCTCCAGCGAAGACGCGCTGGAGAAGCTCGCTACTGCGAGCCGCCGGATCCCGGCGAATTCGAGCTTCTTCTCTAGCGAGTCCGTCGAAGAGCGCCGTCACGGTTTGATCGGCGACATAGTCCTCGAGATCGACGGCCGGAGGCTTCGCGAATGGAATTCGCCGGTAGCGTGTGATCAGCTCACGATAGGCCGAGTAGAAACCCACTTCTTGCATCGCCGATCGAGCGATCGGCGAGAAGCGTTCCATGAGTTGCGCCGAAGTCTTCTGTCGGAAAAAGGTCGTCGTCGAATCGTCGGCACCATTCAAAATCGCAAAGGCATCGCCGATCGACATCGACGAGATGGCCGAAGCGAAGACCGGAAGCGCATTGCCCGCCGCCTGCTCGGCCGCTTGATTCATCGAATCTTCGAGCGCATCCACCTGCCCGGAAAAGCCGACGCCACGAAGGACGCGAGAGAGCGTGCCCAGTTCAGACGGCAGCTTCAATCGGAGCCTCGGATCATCCGCAAAGCCGCCTGCCTGAGAGAGCGTCTCCGTTGTTCTGCGAGCCCCGACCGAGAGCGCTTCTTTCAGTCCGCGAGCGACCGTCGACTGATCCAGTGGTGCCGCCGCCTCGAGCAGTCCCGAGAGATCGAGATCCTGAAGTGCGCGGCACCCCATCGACGAACCGAGAATCATGAACATGAGTAGTGAGATAGATCGTTTTCTATTCATCGAAGGCTCCGCTGACCAAGTGGTTGCCGGCGCTCGGGACCGGGTTGGAGGCCGACTATACCTGACCGACTGGCGCATCGAGCCGAACGATTCGACGCCTGACCCAGACTCTCGCTTGAAGATCTCATGAAATCGCCGATGCTCGCGAAGATGACCAATCGAGAATCCAACCCGAATAACCGAGCCGCCATTGTGACCGGCGCTTCGTCCGGAATCGGCGAAGCAACCGCGAGACGACTCGCCCGAAACGGCTACACCGTCGCGATCATCGCACGACGAAAAGACCGCCTCGAATCTCTCGCAAGCGAAATCGAGGCCGCGGGCGGGCGCGCCTTTGCGATCGCCGCCGACCTCGCCAGCGAAGACGAGACTGCGCGCGCCGGGGAACAGGCCCTCGAAGCCCTTGGACGCATCGACCTGCTCGTCAACAATGCCGGCTACAGCCCCGGCCAGGCGATCGAACAGATCTCGCGCTCCGAGCTGCGACACATTTTCGATGTCAACCTCTTTTCGGCGCTGCAACTGATCGGCCTGGTCACACCCCACATGCGCAAACAGGGCGGCGGGCGAATCGTCAATGTCGGATCGGTCGCAGGCGAGATCTCGGCACCCCTGGCGATTCCCTACGCGGCCACCAAGGTTGGACTGCACACGGCCACGGATGCGTTGCGCCTCGAACTCGGCGCTTTCGGCATCAAATTGTCCCTGGTGATTCCCGGCTTCGTCGACACGGCCGTCTTCACCAACGCGCGTGAAGGAGCCCGGCATCTGCGGGAAGACGAGGCCAACCCATATCGCCAGATGATGTTTGACCTCGACGATCTCGCGATCAAGAATCTCAAAAATCCGCTCTCCCCCGACGATGTTGCCAAGGTGATTCTACGCGCGGCAACGGAGAAGCGACCGAAGGAGCGCTACTACACGCCCTTTTCAGTGCGTTTGCAATGCGTCCTGCTCAAGCTGCTGCCCTCACGCTGGCTCGACTCCGTGCTTCGTCGCGTCTACAAACTCGACGTGTCGTAAGCGCCGTTTCGCTTTTTCATCGTCGCGCAGGGCTCGACAACTCGATCGATAATGAATGGAAGGAAGAACCCGAATGGCGACTCGCGTCCGCTCACCCATCACATCCGAGATCGACTACGAAGCGGACGGGAAACAAAGTGGATTCCTGCGGCTGCCTCATTCCGTTCACCGTTCCGCCTACGGATGGATTCCCATTCCCATCGCACAGGTAAAGAACGGAGAGGGACCCACCCTCTTTCTCATGTCGGGAAATCACGGTGACGAATACGAAGGACAGGTCACGCTCACCAAACTCATCCAGACCCTCGAAACGGATGCCGTTCGTGGCCGAATCATCCTTCTTCCGATGGCCAACTACCCGGCCGCGAAGGCTGGAATGAGAACCTCCCCGATCGACGACGGAAATCTCAATCGTTCCTTCCCCGGCGATCCCGACGGGACGGTGACCCAGACGATCGCGCACTACATCGAACACGTACTCATGGCAAAGGCCGATTTCGCGATCGATCTTCATTCGGGCGGCAGTTCGCTCCACTATCTGCCGACCGTGCTCTTTGGCGAACGAAAGGATCCGGCCGAAAACGACGCAATCGTGAGGATGATGCGCGCGTTCGGTGCGCCTTATGCCTGCAAATTCGCTCGTTCCGGAGAGCATGTTAGTTCCGCTGCCGCAAGGCGACAGGGCGTCGCTTCGCTCACTGTCGAGATGGGCGGCTCGGCAACCGTTTCGATGGACAGCCTGAAGATCACCGAGGAGGGCGTGCAGCAGGTCATGGCCGAGTTCGGCTTTCTCGCCGATTCGAGCGCCGTTCCTTCCCGGGTCACACGAACGGTGGCGGTTTCAAGTGCGAATTGTTTCGTCTATGCCGACGAGGAGGGGCTATTCGAACCCCACGTGAAACTCGGCGAGAGCGTGACGGCGGGACAACTGGCCGGCGTGATCCACACACCGGAAATGCCCTGGAAGCCTTCGACGGAAATCCGATTCAAGGAATCAGGATTACTGATCTGCAAACGGGTTCCCGCTCGCGTGGAACGCGGGGATTGTCTCTTTCATATGGGAACAGAAATCGCGATCTAGGATCTTCGAGCCGACCGGCTCGCGTTTGTACTGCCGTCTCCCGCCTTCCTGCTCAGAGATCCGCGACTTTCACCACGCGACAGATCGGCTCCGGATACGAGTCGGCTCGAACCCAACGTACACACATGGTGCCGTGTTCATGTCCGGCTGTGTCCATCCAATTCGCCACGCCCGGATCGACGTGCGCTACAACGAGTCGGAATGAACCGTCGTCGTTCATCTCCGCCTGGCCGCTGTTGACGTGGACGTTTCGGAATTTGTAGTCGAGGGATTCAGCCCAGATATTGCCGAGCTGGAAATTCCAGTAGTCGCACCGGGGCGGCGTCGCTTCGATCACCAGGGCTTCGTCGGGCTCGAGGCGCCAGAGTCCGAGCCAGATCCGGATATTCGGGTCTCCGCCCAGAATTCGGTGGCTCTCCTCGTCCGGCAAATGGAAGGCGTTCATCGGCGCCTTGTCGCGGAAGCCGATCACCCAATCGGCGAACCATTGTGCACATCCGATCGCGTAGAGGGCCGAGCCCATGAGCCCTCCCTGCACGCGCGCGGGATCGAGTGGCGGCGGCGGACCATCGCTATCGAGGCATTCGATCTCGACTTCGACCGGCGTCTCCCGCTCGCGGTGGAGAAAGGTCTGGCGTAGCAAGATCTGCTTGGTGCTCGCATTCATCTGCAACCAATTGCCGGACTCTTCTTTCTGGCTGGCGATGATCTCGAAATTTCCCTCCGCATCCAATTTGATTTCTGAATCGTTCAGATGGCCAGCGCCGCCCGTGATCTTGTCACGCGCCGCAAAGTTCTGGTTCTGTGCCGCGAAGCTCATGTAGTGGATCGACCCGCGCTTACCGCGGATGCGATAGCGAAGCCGCGGATTGATGCCCGCGGACAAATAGTAGTTGTCGGGATTGTCGAGGCCCATCTTCACCAACTCGGGCATCGCGCGAAAATAGGGATATTCGGGGCCCGTGTTCTCGCTGAACGAAGTGAGCCCCGCGCGCAGCAGGCGACCGAGATACCGCATCCCCTCCCCGCGATCGAAGGCAGTCGTTCCCAGATCCTCGCGAATGATCACTTCGCCCGCCTTTTTCAACAGATCGCAGAACTCATTCCACGCCTCGGCAGAGACCACCTTTTCAACCGCATCACTCGACATCGTTCTTCTCCCCTCACTCACTCGATCACTCTTCAGATCACGAGTCTAGACATTGATATCGAAACGTTCGATATAGGGGGCGAAGCGCGAGAGTACGTCCTCGCTTGTCAGTCCCCAATCTTCCAACTGGTATTCGTGCTTGCCGTGGCGGCCCTTCTGGTGATCGGCCACATGGGCTCCGAAGGCCTCCTGTGCCGCCGGAGTCACTGACATCCCAAAGTGGTCATAGATGCCACGGACGACTCCAACCGAGTCCAATACGAAATCGTCATGGCGAACGTCGATGAAGCGTGCCGGATCCGATTGGTCCCGAACGGCCAATCCCCGCTCGAGGGAGGTCGCATAGAAATCCATCACACGCGGGCCCAGCTCTTGCTTCGTAATCTCGACCTGCCCCTCCATCAACACATGCGTCATCGAACACATCGAGGCCATGCAGGCCCGTGGATCACGATGGCTCCAGACGATTGACACGTCCGGGAAGCTGTCGATCAAGCAGTCGATGGCCCACATATGGGCGGGCGCCTTGAGTAGCCAACGCTCCCCAGGGCGCTGCCAATCGAGCATCTGGAGCAACATCCGGTAGTAGTCATACATATCGTGGAGATCCTGCTTCGGATACCACGAACGGTAGGGTTCGAGCATCGGCTCGGTTCCGATATGCACGCCATTGAGTGAATAAGCGTGAAGCAGCACGCACTCTTCCGGCGTGTCGGCGCTGGCAAAATGAATCTTGGTGAATTCCGGATTCGTCTCGCGCGCCTTTTCATAGTAGGCCTCGATCGCATCGCGACGTGGATCGGAGCCCCCAGGCTCCAGACCCTCCATCGGGTCCGGAAACTGCGTTTCCCAGAGCAGTAGCGCCCGTGCCGCCGGGTCCGTTCCGAGCAGGTTGAAGAGCGCCGAAGTCCCCGAACGTGGGAGCCCAGTCAACACCATCGGTCGATTGATCGGCCGCTTCGTGATCTCAGGATTACGACGCAATGCTTCCTGTACACGAAGTCGCGTCGCCAACAATCCAACGACTCGACGGTAGGCCTTCTTTCGACCCTTCACGCTCGTATGATGCCGCTCGTAGGTGCGAAGCAATGCGTCGAGCGCTTCAAGAAAGTCTTTCGGTCCAAAATCAGACAGCCCCGCTTGATTGCGGGCCGCTTCGAGAACGGCCTCGGATTCGAATCGTAGTCCGTCAGCGGCTTCGCTCATGATTCTGGAATCTCTCCGAGTGGTCGCGTTTTCGTGGGCCCCGGCGGGTCCCCGGGGTCCGAAAAGATTAGCTCGGCAAGACTCGATAGTGTCTTTTTCCGCGCAATTTCGTCGTGCCCGCTTGCTCGGGATCAGCGATGCTCACGGCCGGGCTGACGCTGACACGGGCATCACGCCCGGCCGTCGAAAAGCACAGAGGGTAGACAGTCGATGAAATTTGTGATCTCCGCCATGTACCAGAAACCAGAAGAACTTGTTTCGATTGCCCGTGCCGCCGACGCCGCGGGCTACGAAGCCATTTCCTTCTCGGATCATGTGGTCTACCCGGAGAAACTCGACACCCCCTATCCATACACGGAAGACGGAATGCGTCGCTACGACGAGCACACGGGCTTTCCGGACCCCTGGGTCATGACCGGCGCATTGTCATCCGTTACGGAACGGCTTCGATTCACGACTAACGTCTTCGTCCTGCCGATGCGCAACCCCTTCATGGTCGCCAAATCCGTGGCGACGGCGGCGGCGATGTCGAACGACCGCGTGACGCTGACCATTGGCGTTGGCTGGTCGAAGATCGAATTCGAGCTGGCCGAACAGGCCTTTCGAAGGCGCGGACCACGCGCCGACGAGATGATCGAGGTTCTGCGCAAGCTCTGGAGCGGCGAAATGGTCGAGCACAAAGGCGAGCACTATCAGTTCGACCGGTTGAAGTTGACCCCACCCTTCCCGAAAAAGCGCATCCCCATCTGGGTCGGAGGGATCTCGGAGCTTGCCTTCAAGCGAGCGGCCAGGAACGACGGCTGGCTGTCGGATCTCCAGACCAGCGAAGAGATTCTCGAATGCATTCGCAAGGTGCAGGCCTATCGCGTGGAGCTAGGCCATTCGGGACCCTTCGATGTGATGGCAACCGCGAGCGACGCGGCGGGCATCGACGGCTACCGAAGACTCGAGGAAGGCGGCGTCAACCACATCATGACGCTGCCCTGGGTCTTCTATCACGGAATGACCGACGACCTCGAGAAGAAGGTCGACGGAATCAAGCGATTCGCAGACGACGTACTCGACAAAATGCGTTGAAGGCGGCTGGCGGCCTCAAGAAGAGCTGTCGGGAGGAGGCGCGATCGCTCCCCGAATTCGATCGATGACCCGCCTCGGGTCCTGCGGCGCCAGGTTGCCGCGCCAGGCGACGTGTTGATCCGGTCGGACCAGGACGAGATCTCGTTCGTAGAGCCGCGCGGCATCAGGATCACGTACGTCCAGAACCTCGAGTGGGAGGCCGACATCGGCCGCTGCCTTCACGAGGGAGGAGACGTCGATGTCGGAGAAGCGTAGAAGCGTAAAGCCCTGGCCCAATCGATCAAAGAGCGCCTCGCCGTTTGCGAGGATCAGGCTCGGCGCGCGAACGCCCGGCCAGCTGCTCGGGATATAGCGAGCGTCTTCCTGCGCTGGCGCCTCGGCTTCCGTATCGACCTGCGAATTCTCATGACAGATGATCGGCGAAGTCTCGTAGCGATAGTCGAGCTCGATTCCCGTCGCTTCGTTTTCCAGGTTTCCGAGCTCTTTGATTTTTTCGCCGAAGGCCGCCCGACGTCCGGCACCGTCTGCCGATTCTTCGTGAATGATCGGATCGTACGCCTGCCCGATCTGCCCGCGAACCGACGAGTGTCGCGCCGACGCGGCGCGATTGCGCTCGCCGATCGGCCGACGCTCGGACTCGTACGAAGCGAGCAACCCAGCGCCGCCCCAACCTTCGAGCACGGCAGCCAGCTTCCAGCCCAGATCAACCGCATCGCCCACGCCGGTATTCATCCCATACCCGCCCGTCGGAATCACCTGGTGCACCGAGTCGCCGGCCATCCAGACGCGACCTCGCCCATAGCTTTGCGCGAGCGCAAGACGCGGGCGCCAGACATTCGCGACGATAATCTCGCAATCGAACTCCGCACCGAGACACTCGAAGAGGAAAGACCTTGGCTCGATCAAAGCCTCATCCATCTCGGGCGGCAGCCCGACGTGAAGCGTCCAGGTATCGACATCGTTCTGCGAAATCAACGTTCCACCAATCGGGCTCTGGATATGCCAGGCGCGCCCGAAACGTTCGAAGAAGTCGAGATCCTTTGAGCGGAAATGAATCAAATAGAGACGGCCGTGCTTCCCGCGCGGATCAAAGGGAAGTAGATCATCGAGTTCGATTCCGAGCGTCCGACGCGTGACGCTGCCCGCCCCGTCGCAGCCCGCGAGATAGCTTGCGCGGACCGTCTCCTCGGAGCCGTCTTCGGAGTTCCGGATCACGGCGTTGATTCCGTCGTCGTTGGTCTCGAAGCGATCCAGGGCCCAACCGAAGCGCAACTGAATGTGTTTTGCGCGCTCTTCGAGCATGTTCTTGAGAACCGGCTCCAGCACCACCTGTGAAATTCGCAAATTCGGCTCGAGGGGCAACGATCCGTCGTTGACATAACGAATGATGTCACGCCCCCAATCGACACTCGGGTAGTCGAAGCGCGCAAGCTCCCATTCCGCGAGGCGCGTACACCAGATGACCGTCATGGGGTGATCCGAGGGAACACCATGGCTGCGGATTTCATCCGCAATCCCGAGGCGCCGGAAGTGTTCCATGCTGCGCCCATTCGTCACGTCCATCTTCGGATGCCGGGTCGTCGTGGGATTGGCCTCGACCAGGAGAGCCGACACGCCGCGATGTTCGAGTTCGAGTGCCAGCACCAGACCGACGGGTCCGCCGCCTGCGATCAGCACAGGTGTTTGGATCATTTTTCGCTACCCCCAGGAAGCCGATCGGTGAGGACGTTGATTTCGAGCCGTGCGATCCAGGTTGCCAGCCTAGAGAAGCCCGGGGCCCTCGGGCTCCTTGCCAAGTAGCAGCGAACCGATCAATTCATAGCCCTTCGTCTGACCCGCAATATGCTGACAAGCAGTCTGCATGTCGCGCAGATGACGGTCGAAGGGCCCAGAATTTGCGTAGACGGCGCTTCCGCCAATCGTGTCGTAGAGCAGACCGACGACCCGCCGCGCCGATTGGAAGGCGTTGGTTCGCGAGAGCCAGACATCCGCCCGTTCTTCGACCGTGGGCTCCTCGTGCGCTTCGAGTCTGATCCAGTATTTCTCGAGCGACGAAAAGACATAACTGCGAGCGGAGGCCAATAGGATGCGTGACTCCGCAATCGCCGTCTGCACGCGAGGCATATCGCGGTAGGGCAACCCGACGATCCGGTCGACCTTTCCCTCGAGCATTTCGATTGCCGTATCGATGGCGTCTCCGGCGACGCCTAGCGGCACACCGGACATCTTGCGCAACAGCGAATCCGGACGCACCCAAAGCGGGCCTTCACGCCGGGGCGGGTCGAAGAAACTGAAACTGTGTTCGGCGGGAACGAAGAGATCCTCGGTGTGATAGTCGTTGCTTCCGGTTCCTCGGAGTCCCGTCGTATACCAGGTATCCTCGATCTCATACGCGTCCCGTGGTGCGAGCATGACACGCCAATCGGGCATTCCGTTGGGCCCGAGTTGGGGCTCGCCGTTGTCGAACACGAGGCAACCGCCGGCCAGAAGATCGCAGTGATTGCTGCCGCTTCCGAACATCCATTGGCCACTGACGCGATAGCCGCCGTCGACGCGGTGTGCCTGACCGACGGGGTAGATCCATCCTGAAGTCGCCATATCGAGTCGCGGATACATCTTTCGCGCAACTTCGTCCTCCAGATAGCCCGAATAGAGCCCGGAATCGCACCAGATGAACGAACACCAGCCGACGGAAGCGTCCGCTCGCGACAAAGCCTCGATCACTTCGACCTGCTGCATCGAAGTCATCTCGGGACCACCCCACGCGGCCGGCATATTCATGCGAAAGACCCCGGCGTCGCGCAAGGAATCGACGACATCGACGGGCAGCTGTCGCGCCTCGTCATAGTCGCGTGCGAGGTCTCGCTCTCGGATCTGTCCAGCGATTGCTTTTGCATTCGCGAGGATTTCTTCGCCGGCTAGCCGGGTACCTGCTTGGCGAACGACGTTATTCGACATTCGGAGACTCCTGGGATTCGGAAACGGGGGAAGAGACTTCACGCGCATCCGCAACAAGGCGTTCCGCCGTGGCGCGCACACCGAGGCTCAGCGTTTGAAAGGCTCGGCCGAGATCGAGCGAATCGGACTCGATCTGGCTCGCGACAAAGACACCGTCCATCAACATCAACGTGAATCGCGCGAGCTGCTCACAAATTGCAATGCGCTGGAATCGATTTTCCAACTCGATCACCGATTCGAATCCGGCCGCCAGCCCTTCGACCGCCTGGCGGCGAACGCGCCGGGCCGCATCGAGCACGCGCGGATCGCCGTCGCGGCGTTCGAGGGAGAGGACCAGAAGCAAACGAAGAAACTCAGGGCCGCCTGCGAAGTCGTCGGCCAAGCTCGTCAACGCCGCCCAGACATCCATCCCGGGCTTTCGCGCGAGTTGTTCGAAGAAGTCGTCGGCCGCCCTTTCCATCACGGCGACCAGTAGGCCCTCCTTGCTTTCGAAGGCCCAATAGATCGACGCCGGATTCACCCCGGCTCGTTGGCTGATGCGTGAAATCGAGGTCGCCGCGTAGCCGTTGGCCGCAATCAAGGCCGAGGCCGCGTCGAGCACGCGTTCGCGGGTGCGGGCGCCTTCTTCGTGCCGGCCTGGACGTCGGGGTTGAGCCATGGCCTTATCTTGAACGATCGTTTAAGTTTGTCAAGAGACGGGTCGCGTGGGTATAATCGCGAGATGATTCAAAACCTACGCGCTCAACTCGTCTTGTTCCTGCTTATCAACCTCGTTTCGACCATGGCTACGCTCGAGGCCGTCGCCGACCGCAACGTCGTCCTCGTGAAGGATGGAATCACCGTCGAAGCGGACGCCATCGAGGGCCGCACGCTGCCGATCATCATCGGGTCGACCACGATGAACACGGACGCTGAACGAATCGCAGCCTGGGTCACGGCCGTTCACACCTACGTCGATTGGCAACACAACTGCGAAGAAGCCCGCGTTCTCAAACAGCCGGACGGCTCGAAGCTCACATATAATCGAATCGCTTCGCCCTGGCCGGTCTCAGATCGAGACGTCATCTTGCGATCGACTCGCGAAGAACTTGGAGACGGCAGGATCCGTCTGGAATTCCGAAGCACCGAACTAGCGAGCCTCGAAGTTCCGAGCGGAGTCGTCCGCATGCCAAACCTCGTAGGCTCCTATGTCCTGACGCCGACCGACGACGGCCATACCCACGTCGTCTACACCGTCGATTCGGATCCCGGCGGCAGCCTTCCCGCGTGGCTCGTCAAGCAGGCCGGCAAGGAGCTCCCCTACCACACGCTCCAGAATCTGCGGGAGCGGGCGGAAGTCGGACCACCACCTAGCGAGTAACGAAGAGCGAATAACGAACAAACTACCCGCCGAACCGCGCACCCAGGGCGACAACTTTCCATGCAGCCGCCTTCGATTCGGAGTGATCAGTCGAAGGGCTCTGCGGCGATGCCGAAACGCTCTCGATAACTCTTGAAGAGCGAATTCACCGTGCCTTGGTCGAGTCCGAATGCGCCGAGGCTATAGCGGTGCACGCCGAACTCGTCCTTGGGATGCTCGACGAGATAGCGTTCCATTCGCGTGCGCGCGGTCTGCGAGAGATCGAGTTCGAAGTGCCGATAGATCTTCTCGACGCAGGCGATCGGATCGCCAACGATTTCGCGCATGGAGAGATCCAGAATCTGCCCTTCTCGCTCGGGATGGCGATCCCGAGCGGCCATTCCCTGCGCGAGCAGCGTCGACCAGACAAAGAGCATCTGCTCTCCAACACGTGCCGGATCGACATCGTCCGAGGCGACGAGGCGCATCGTGTATTCGAGGTTCGCGACGGATGGAATGACGCGAATCGGATCGCGA
>CAZMFM010000019.1:0-4300 GCA_964565565.1 uncultured Spirochaetaceae bacterium
TGCGAAACGCTTCGATCGTTGGCGAGAAGACACCGGGCCATCTGCTTTATCTCGACGCCCTCGCCGAAGCATTTCCCGAAGCGCGCTTCCTGATTCTGATGCGCGACCCGCGTGCGGTGGCCGCTTCCTGGCATCGCGCGTCATGGTCCCATCATTCAACGACGGAAATTGCCGAGACCTGGTCCCGCTACGCGTGCGCGGCGGCTGGTTCCAGACAGCGCTTGGGTACGCAATGTCTCGAGCTCGCCTACGAGGACCTCGTTCAACAGCCGCAACGCGTCCTCGGTCGCATCTGTGAATTTCTCGGAACAAAATTCGACGCGGGGATGTTGCACTACCACGAACGACCTGAGGACCCGCTGTCGCCCGGGGACAGAAGGGATCACGCACTGACCTTCGAACTTCCGGACCCCGAAAGAATAGACGCCTGGCGAGGGGAACTACCGGATCGCGGTCTTCGCCAGATCGAGGCGATCTGCGCGGGTCCGATGGCCCGGAGTGGCTACTTGCTCGAGACCACGATGCGCGAGCGACTCCCCGACCTGCTGAGATCGTTGCCCTCATCGTGGCGAAAGCGGATCAAGCGCCGCCTTCGTCGCAGGGCATGAGACTAAATTTCCGTTGTTAGGCGGAGTCCGCCTGCCCATTTCTCACGAGAAAGTCGTGGATCAACCACTGTGAAATGCTGACATTGCCCGGAAACGCAGTGGGCATCGCATCCGCTGCGAACCAACCGGCTTCGACGATCTCCTCTCCGTCGATCACGATCTGGCCCGAATCGTAGGTCGCACGAAAGCCGAGCATCAACGAGTTCGGGAAGGGCCAGGCCTGGCTCGAAAAATACTCCACGTCCTTCACGTGAATTGCGGTCTCTTCGAAGACCTCGCGAACGACCGCTTCCTCGGCACTTTCCCCGGGTTCGACGAATCCGGCCAGGACGCTCATGATGCCGGCGGGAAAGTGCGGCGAGCGAGCTAGCAGAATCTGGTCGCCCTTCTCGACGGCGACGATCATGGCCGGTGCCAAGCGGGGATAGGTGGGGATCCGACATTTCGGACAACTTCGAGAGCGGTCGTTCTCGGATAGCTCGGTCGGTTCGGCACACACGCCGCAGAATTGATGTGTGCGATCCCATTCGACGATCTGGACCGCGCGGCCGGCCAGCGCATGCATGATGTCGTCGAGGGAACTGAAGAGGGTGCGAAGATCCGCGAAGCGGTAGCCGTCCCCGGTCGAGGCGTCCCTCGGCAACTCAGCGGAATAACAGTGGCGCCCCTCGAGACTGCCCAGGTATTGGGTGCGGATGGCTTCGAGGCCCTGGGCATCGATCTCATTGACCGCGGGTACCTGGAGCTCGCTCGTCACGAGCAATTCCCGTCCGCGGAAGGCGAAGAGGATCGGATCTTCCCCGGGTTCCGTGGGGGATTTGTGATGAGGCACGAAGCGCTGCGGCGAGGCGGTCGGAGTAGGCATGCCGTCAGGCTACCGGAATTGGTTGCCGTCCACCTCAATCCACCTTCCCCCATTCCGCCCGAGCCATGACCACGCCTCTACGTCCCCTCATTTATCCTTCGCGCTGGAATCCCAACCACACGCAGCCGTGCCGCGCGCGGGCTTGGGCCGGAGGTGGATTCGACCGATAGATCCGTCATGCAGGATCCGGCGGAAATGCGACAACTGATGCCGCTCATGCGTGAATTCGGTGAGCTCGCTCGCAAACGCGTGGGCGTTGGAATCACACCCCTCGCGTATCAGAGATACCTCGACCTCAAGGGTCGGATCGGCGAACGCTTTGCGGGCGCGGGCAGCCTTGGCCCGAGCGGCGGCGCTCGACGTTCCGACTCGTCGAGCCGAACGCGACTCCTCGTCTACTATCGAAATCGCGCGGAGCTGGTCTCGTCGATCATCGATAATATCAAGCCGGCCGGGCTGCTGGTCAGCACGCCCTTTGCGGCGGAAGTGGGCACGCGCTTCATGCTGAAACTTTGGCTCGAGCAGGAAAAGGAGGCGGCGGAGATTCCGGCCTCGGTCGTTACGAGCATTTCCCAGGGATCCCACACGCTTTCGACGACAAGCATGGGCATGAGCCTCAAGATCGAAAAGTTGAACTCAAAACAGAGCGCGGGTCTCTCGAAGATTTTCGCGCACGAGCTGGACCGTCAGCTGGGATGGTTGGACTGAGAGCGGATGGCCTCGTTTGGGCGACGCCTGGGCAGCCAACGGGATTGGCTCTGATACCTTCTCGAGGATTTCCGCCCGACCGAAAGCGCCCGAACCGACAATACCGCCCACAGGAGAGAGCATTCGAAATGGCCACTGCAAGCAAAGTACGGCTTCTGATCCTGCTTCTGATCGTCGTGTTCGGCTTCTACTTCGTTTCGAGCCGCGTTTCGTCGAAAGCTTCCGTCGAGATCGCTTCGGGCAGCACGCTCGTGATCGAAATCGGTGGCGGCTATGTCGAGGCCCCAGCTGCCTCGGCCTTGGCAAAACTGGCCGGTGATTCGACGCGGCCCTTCATCGACCTGCTCTCGATCTTCGCCCTCGCAGAGCGCGATGATCGCCTGGCCAGCGTCGTCCTCCACGTTCAGCCCCTCGATCTGGGCTGGGGCAAGGCCGACGAAATTCGCGATGCGATTGGCCGACTCCGCGACAAGGGCCTTCACACCGTTGCCCATCTCGAAGTCCAGAGCTTCTCCGCCAACAAGGAATTGTTCATCGCGAGCGCAGCCGACGAGATCTACGTCGCGCCGGGCAGTGCCGTGCCCCTGGTCGGTATGGCCGCGGAATACCTTTTCCTCGGTGGCTTCTGGGAGAAGCTCGGCGTCGAGTTCGAGATCGCCAAGGCGGGTCGCTACAAAAGTGCGGTCGAGACTTTTTCCGAGCGCACGATGTCCCCGGCTTCACGAGAGATGGCGAACTCCTTGCTCGATGACACGTTCGATCGATTCGTCGACGCCCTGGCCACGGGTCGCCAACTCACACGCGAGCAGGTCATCGAAGCCATCGACGCGGGCTCGGTACGAAGTCAAACCCTCGAAGCCATGGGCTTGCTCGACGGCGAGTTGCATCTCGATCAACTGCTCGATCGTCTGGGTGAGGACGTGGTTCAGCACGCGGACTACGCCAGCATCGATCCCAGCACGCTCGGTTTCGACGCCAAGGCCCAGTTCGCTCTGATCTATGGGACCGGAACCGTCGTGCAGGGCGCAGCCGGCAGCTCTCCCTTCAGATCGGCACCGGTCTTCGCCTCAGACACCGTCTCTCGCGCCATCCTCGACGCCGCGGAAGATCCCGAAATCGCGGCGATCGTATTTCGGATCGACAGCCCCGGCGGTTCGGCCTTGGCCTCGGAATTGATCTGGCGTGCGATCGGCCGCGCACGCGACATGGGCAAACCCGTGATCGCCTCCTTCTCGGATGTCGCCGCCTCGGGCGGTTACTACGTTGCGTCTGGGGCGAATGCGATCGTTTCTGATCCCGGCACATTGACCGGTTCGATCGGCGTCTTTGCCTTGCGCCCGGCGATTGGCGGTCTGCTCGACAAGCTCGAGATCGGCATCGATTCCTTGACCCGCGGTCGCCATGCGGACTTCCTGCTCTCGAGCGAGAAGCTTTCTCCCGCCGCCCACGCGCGACTTCAAACATCGGTCCTCGACACCTACCAACTTTTCTTGACGCGGGTGGCCGACGGCCGCGGTCTGACGATCGAAGCCGTCGATGGGATCGGACAGGGGCGTGTCTGGACCGGACGCCAGGCGCTGGAACAAGGACTGGTCGATGAGCTTGGCGGTTTGCATACGGCGGTGCGTCGCGCGAAGAAGGAGGTCGGCCTCGCTGCGACCGATGACGTCTATCTCATCCCCTTTCCGAAAACGCTTTCGCTCACGGAGCAACTGATCCAGGCCTTCCAGCTCACCGCGGTCCAGGCGGCCGGACCCCGCTTCGACTGGACGAAGAATCTACCGGGTCCGCTACAGCGCGTCGCAGCCTGGACGCGCGACCTTCCAAGCGGCACGCCGCTGTTGATTCCGCCCGTCATGATCGAAATACGTTGACGACGACGGCTGGTCCACGCAGACACCTAACACAGATGAACTAGAAACTGACAAGAGAAAGAGGTTCGGGCCTTGGCCACTCTAACGACCGACAACGGCGTTTCGATCTACTATGAACACCACGAGGCCGATGGCGGCGCCTCTTCCGCGAAGAAACCGACAATCGTCTTTTCCTGCGCCTACTGCACGACGCACGAAAATTGGAGAGGACAGGTCGAGCCCATCGTGGCGGCCGGCCATCCGGT
>CAZMFM010000019.1:4400-56303 GCA_964565565.1 uncultured Spirochaetaceae bacterium
GCCGCGGGTTGGGCTGCACAGGTCGAACGCACGGCGAATTTTCTCGAGACCCGTGGCTTTGAGGACTTCGTTTCCGGCCGAGCGGGTACGACGTGTATCGGTGCGAAGCCGGAGCTACCGGCGGCGCGAGCGGCGGCGAAGGCGATCTGCGCGCAATCGGTGGCGGGCATTGCGCGCTTTGGGCGCGAGGTGTCGGGATTGGCGCCTTCGGTGATCGATGATCTGGCGACGCTTTCGATGCCGGCCCTGGTAATCGTTGGTGAGAACGACAAGCCCTTCTTGCGGGCTGCCGAGGTCATGGCGGCCAAATTGCCGCGTTCGCACCATGTCGTGATTCCGGGAGCCGGCCATATCGTGAACATCGAAGAAGCCGAGATCTTCAACCGTGAACTCATCGAGTTCCTGTCCAAGCTCTGATCGGGCCAGTGGTCCCGGTGCCGCGCGCCAGCTCTGGCCCAGATTGCCGGCGTACTGCCGAGGCGATTCCCACCGGGTTTGGCTCCTTCGCGACCGCAACCTTCGTCTCCATGACCGGTTGAGATGGCTAGCGGAGGCCGGAGTGGTGGAGAGGTGGAATGCAGATCAGTGATCCGGATGTCCGGCTCATGCTCGCGTTCGCGGGGGGCGACGAAGGGGCGCTTTCCGATCTCTACGGCCGATGGGCGGCTCCCTTGCTTCGCTACCTGGAGCGAATGGTGCGAGATCGAGCGACAGCAGAAGAATTGGTCCAAGAGGCGTTCATTCGCGTCCATGGTGCGAAGCAGCGCTATTCGCCCGAGGCACGCTTCTCGACCTGGCTTTTTCGGATCGGCCGAAACCTCGCATTGAACGAGCTCGATCGGGCCCACCGCCGCATGCCGCATCTTTCGACAGACCTAACAGAAGGTCGTGATGGCAAGCCAGTGCAGCTTTCCCTGGTTGCTGGGGGGCCGAGCACGGAATCAATTCTGGACGCCCGGCGTGCCGCCTCGAAACTGGAGCTTGAACTGGCGGAGCTCCCCGAGCGCCAGCGCAGCGCGCTCTGGCTGGCGGCCGTCGAAGGCTACTCCTACGAAGAAGTCGCGGAGGTGCTCGAGACTTCGATTCCCTCCGTCAAATCCCTCGTACATCGGGCGCGCGCGACGCTCGCGGACAAGATGGCCGCCCCGGTCGAGACATGCGCGGAGGATCGACGATGAATGATCAGATGAACGATCGGATGAATGGTCCCATGGATGATCGATTGGATTTCCTGCTCTCTGCTCGATTGGATGATGAGCTGACCGACGAGGAACGCGCCGAACTCGAAGGTCTGCTCGCGGATCATCCGGAGTCTGCAGCCCGGGCGAGCGCTTTCGATGAGATTGATGCCGGACTTGAATCCCTTGCGGCCGAATCAGCGGGAGACGAAGCGTTGACCGCGGCCTATCACGGATTGCGAGCGCGCCTCGGTTTCGAGGCGTCCGTGAAATCGGAGACCAGTCGACCAAGCCGACCGTTCGTGCCTCTCCTCTTCGCGGCGGCTGCAGCCCTGCTCTTCTATCTCGTTCTGCCGATGCGGCCGCCAACGACCGGAGAGGCTACGGAAGAGGCGATCAATGAACCGGCCCTCGTCGATCTGGCCGAGGATCGCGAAGGCGATACGGGTCTCGATGTGCTGCTCGAAGACGAACTCGTGCTGGTCCTCGGCTACGGCGAGGAGATGTCCGAAATCAACGGGATTACCAGCGATGATCTCGATGTCATCGAACAGCTCGATCTGCTCGACTTTCTTTCGACGCGTGAACTCGCCGCGGGCGAGCTGGAGGGGCGCGGATGAGGGTCTGTACTGTGCACGCCAGGTCTGCCAGGTGGCCGTCGATGCGGCTGGTTCCAGGGATCCTCTTGCTGGTCGCTGCGCTTTCCATGATTACTACCGGTCTTGCCTCGGCCGAGGATCCGCGGTCGGGTTCGCAGGTCCGGTCGTCTCTACGGGGTGATCGCAGTGCGCTCGATCGTTGGCGGGAGGCGACGCCGGATGAGCGGCGCGCGCTGCGCGACGCCGGCCGCGAAAAGTGGGATCGTGCGACACCGCGCGAACGGCGGATCTTTCGTCGCGGCATGGTCGGGCTGCGCCACGCGGTGCCAGAATTTTCTGAGATCGAGCGGCTCGTCTTTCTGCGCAATCTCTTCGCGATGTCGAAGGCCGAGCGACGGACCATGCGTAAGCGACTGCGGGGCATCGACGATCTCGAGGCTGGCAAGAGAAAGGAATTGATCGACGAGCTTCGTACGATCATCGACAAGCCCAGCGCCGAATCCCGGCGCATCGAACGAAATGTCGATCGCTGGAAGGACATGTCGGAATCCGACCGGGAAAAGTATCGTGAGCAGATGCGCCGATTCCGGGCCCTCTCGGTTGACGAACGCCGTCAATTGCTCGATGAATGGGAAGATCCGAAGCGCGCGCCCAGGCCGAGGCACGCCGAGGGCTCGGCAAAGGATCGCTAAGGGGACGGACGAGAGATGAGCGACGTAGAATTGCGAATTGCGATCGATCGAAGTCGCTGCGTTCTATGTGGCGAGCCCAACGAGTGTGCGCTGGCTGGAGAAAGCGGAAAGAGTGAGGAGCCCTGTTGGTGTGTCGCGGAGTCGTTCCCGCCCCGGCTGCTCACGGCCGCGACCGCAAAGGACGGTGGTGCGTCTTGTGTGTGTAGGAAATGTCTCGAGCGCGGCGGGGAATAAGGACGATCCGGCGCGCTCAAAGAGTGACTCGCTCTCATCACGACGGCATAACGTGCAGTCGACGAGCGTAGGTCAAGCGCGTTGACGAGCGAGACGAGGAGTAGATTGTGTCAGCCCGCAGCGATGCGTCGGGCTTCCCGCAATCCGCCAGAGACGTGTCGCGCATTCAATCCCGTCCGCCGCATCAAATCTGCGAGGTGCGCGCTCTTCAGGCCAAATTCGCAATAGAGGACATAACGCTGGCTCGGTTCGAAGGCGCCGTAGGCCCGCAGTGCATTGGGAAAATCGAGAAAAAGCGCGTCGGGGTAGTGCCAGGAATCGAAGGCCGCCTTCGTGCGCAGATCGATCACGGTATCGCCGGGCGCGATCGTACTCGTCGTGAGATCTCCGTCATCCCAGACGTCGAGGTCAAGATCGGCGATCATGAATTCGGCGCGGGCCTCGAGGGCGGCTTCGAGCACGGCAGGATCCATCTTGGCTTCTTCTTCGAGAATGTCGTCGAGTCGCGCGCTGGTCGACGGGCGATTGGGGACGATGGCGCAATATTCGCCGACCTTGGCCGAGAGATCGTGGGTTCCGACGAACTTGCTCTCGGCGATGATTTCGTTCTTGTTGTTGCCGACTAGCGGTCGCAGGATGGGCAGTCGGGCGCCGTGCTCGATCACGGAGAGATTTTGCAGGGTCTGTGACGAGACCTGGCCGATCGCTTCACCCGTTACGATCGCCAGCGCGTCATATCGTCCCGCAACGGCCTCGGCGGCGCGGAGCATCATCCGCTTCAGGATGATCTGCCAATAGCGCATGGTGACCTTGTCCTGGATCTCGCGGCTGACCGGATCGAAATCGACGGCGTGAAAGCGCGGCCGGGTTCCACATTGCCACCGGTCAGCGATCTTCTTGGCGATCGTGAGCGTTTCGAGCTGGTGCGTGCGGCCACCGAGGTTGCAGAAGACGTAGTCGAGGGCGACACCGCGCCGCAGCATCCGCCAGGAAGCGACAGGTGAATCGAAACCACCCGAGAGCAGACTGACGGCGCGTCCCTCTGTGCCCAACGGCAATCCGCCCGAGGCTCTTTCGGTCGCGACGAAGTAGTAGGCGTAGTCGGCGTCGACTTCGACGAAGATCGTGGCTTCGGGATTGCTCAGGTCGACGCGCGAGGCGATCGGTCGAAGCCGCTCGCCCAGGTCACGTTCGATATCCGGGGAGCGAAGCGGGACTTCGTTTCGGTCTCCGACCCGTCGCGCGCGAATCGCGAAACGCTTGTCGCGTACGAACGCCTTTCCGAACGCCTCCCCGGCTGCGACCACGTCTTCGAGGCAAGACCAGGGTTCGACATGGGTGAGCGAGACCGATTCGATGCCGAAGACGCGCGCCAGGCGCGTCGCCATTTCGTCGTCGCTGGGACCCGGGCCCGGCTGGAGTTCGACGAAGATGCGGTTTCGATCTCGAGAAACCTTGGCCCGGCGACCGCTCTCCTTGATCGAAGCGCGCAGGTTCTCGATCAACCGCGAGGTCATGCGCCGTCGCGTCGCGGTGGCCTTTGTGGTGAGGTCCCCGCTGAAGCGAAGGAGGAGGAGCCGTTGCTCGCCTGTCTCCGCTGCGTCCGTTCTATCACTCGTCATTTCAGTTCTCTGCTTTTTGTCCGTCTTCCAACGGTTCTGGCTCCGGCTTTTACTCAGCTGTGGTCCCGGCCGAACTCTCGGGCCGGCCACCAATTCACGGCTTGAACGGACGCCGCCAGCGCGAAGAAGACATGGTAGACCAGCAGTCGGTCCGAGGTGGTTCGAAGGCCGATTTCTAGGCCGATGCCAGCGATCAGGGGAACGATCGACGCGACCATGCTGACACTGACGGCTGCGGCGACCAGCACTCGGGCGGGGGACTCGACCGGCGTGAGCTTGAACAACACGTGGGTGTCGGCCATTCCGAAACCCGAAGCCAGCACCGCGTAGAAAAAGAAGAAGAGCAAAGTACCGGAGAATGCCTTTTCACCGCTCGTGGACAGGGCGATCAGGGAAAGGGTCAGCAGTGCCAGCCCGATCGAAGTTGTGCGAAAGACGATGGCCGCGCCATGTCGGTCGATCACTCGGCCCCAGGAATAGAGAGAAATGAGACCGCCGGCAAAGGTCGCGATCGTTGCCGTCAGCAATTGAGCGCTGGAAAAGCCCACCTCGCGGCGCAACATGACGATTGCGAAGGGCAGAACGGAAGCGCGAAGTGCCTGACCGCTGGACACGGTCGTCAAGAGGCGGCGCAACTGGGGGCTCTCGCGAACGAGCGCGAAGGCTTCGCGGACGCGGATGCCCTGGTCTGTGAGTTCGCTTTGTTCGGGCATTCGTGAAATCAGCAGAAAGCGGATGACGCCGAAGGCGAAGATGACACCAAATAGTGGCGCGAAGTCCCCGGGCGAACGCGAGAGCCAATAGGCCGCTCCGAGATAGAAGGCGATCAGTACGGCGCTCCATCCCGAGCGAAGCAATCCGAAAAAGCGACCGATCCGATCCGGATCGACGTAGGCGCGAAGCATCGGAAACCAGACAGTATTCGAAATACTGATGCCCATGGCGACGACCGCCAGGGAAGCGAAGGCGACCCAGGCGGGCCACGGGGCACCGGCTTCGGCAGCCTCGCGAAGTGGGGTAAAAGCCAGCAGCGGCAGCATGCCGGTCACGGCGAGCAGATGTCCGCGGGTCAGGATCGTCCGCTTGGGAATTCGGGCCACGCGCCGCAGCGTCGGGAGTTGCAGCAGATTCGCACCGGTCTTGACCGCGCTTTGTCCACCGACGATCGCTTCGCCGGCGCCGAGCGCGAGCAGGGCGATCGTCGGGAGTTGTTCGGTCAACGCGATCGCGAAGGCATTGCCGGCCGGGTGGCTGATGATGGCCAACCGTCGCCCGCGCGCACGATCCGCTTCGTCAAGTGGTACGACGGGCGAACGTCCCGGTGGATCGACGGTCTTTCTCTCTCTTTCGGTCACGCGTGCCGCGGCTTGCTTCGATCCCTCTTGCTGCGGCCCGGCCATCTGAAAATCTCCAAAAGTTTCGCTCGCCCCTGCAAGCAGGCCAAGTGATACGCCATCATACCCGGCGATGAGCCGCCTACGACTCTACCGACTCTTGATGGGCATTCTCGGCGTGGCGATGCTGGTCTTCGGGCTTGCCCTGGTCGCGGCCTTCTTCCTCTATCAGCGCCCGGGTTCGATCCCGACGATTCCCACCGGGCCCGTCGGACACTATTTCGTCGCCTTCGCGGGTTGTGCATTGCTGGGTTGGGCCGGCGGCTTGATTGGTGCGGCCCGCGATCCGTTGTCGTCGCGTACGGTCGGAACCATGACCGCCTTTGTCCTGGCGCTGATGGCCGTGATTCGAATGATGGCTTGGTTCGTGGGCGATTATTATGTTTGGCTCGGTGATCTGCCGCGGCTGGAAGCGAGCGCTTTCCTGCTCATCTCTCTCGCACTCGTCTGGTTGCGGCCGACGGTCGCCGAGTGCCATGGCGGCAAATAGCAGGATGAATCGCGGCCAAGGTAGCCAGCGAGGGGGGAACGCCCAATGATTTTGCGAGCTCTGGCCACACTCGTGCTGGTGGGGTTGCTGGGTTTGAACCTGGCGATGCCCGGTAGTTCGATGAGCCATCGCGGTGCCGAGAACAAGGTCCGGAACGATGTTACGAGTCGTCTGTTAGTTGGCCAGAAACTTCCCGAACTCAAACTCGTCGACTTCGACGGGCGTTCCATCACGCGTGAGGATCTACTGGGCCATCGCGTCCTACTGACCTTCGAACGCAGCGTGGATTGGTGACCCTTTACCAAGGCGCGGCTCGTGGAGCTGCGAGAAGCATTTGGTGAGACACCAGACCTCAAAATCGTCTGGGTGATGTCGGAAGCACAGATCAACGAGCGTTCGCGGGTCTTCATCGACGAGCTGGGCCTGGCGAGTCGGGTGCTCTTCCTCGCCGATCCGAAGAGTCGACTGATCCAGGAATTGGGAATCCTGAAGGAGAACCCGGAAAGTATCGAGATAGGGGTTCCGCACCCCACGACGCTGATCCTGGATCGGACGGGCACGATCCAATTCGTCGACGTGCGTGAGAATTATCATTTCTGGCTCGACCCCAAGGCCATGACCGACGTTCTTGCTCGACTCGAATAGCTCGTGTTCGTCGTCACAGACTCGAACGAGGCGGATGACGATTGAAGTTTTCTGAAGCGAGGTCGGGCTCGTTGCGGCCTCTGCGGTTGCAGGAGCAGCCCTGAGCCTCCATTATCTGCCAAGCCTGCGCGGGGGCGCGTGAGGCGATGGTTCGTTTCGACACTGAGCGGTCACGACAACAACCCGAAAACTGAAACCTGAACCTGAAACCTGAGTGAAAATGATCGACGAAAAAGTAACCGTGCGCGCCGTGCGGACTGACAATCGTCGAGGAGGCAACGAGCAAGTCATGATGCGACGAAATCTTACTTCGACAAACGTGCGATGGGTCCCGATTGCGCTTTCGGTGCTGCTCGCGTTTGCGTTGGGCTGTGCGTCGACGCCCGACTCCGATCCGATGGAGGAAACTGGGGACGCCGTCGATAGCGAGTTCAGCGATGCAACGAACGCTGCGCCGGTACCCGATTCGAGTATGTCCGATACGAATATTTCGAATCAGACGCTCAACATCGCGCCGATCTATTTCGATCTCGACAAATACGAGATCCAGTCGGACTACGAATCGATTCTCAGTGCAGGAGCGATGGCGCTCAAGGAATCGGGTGCGACGATCGTGATCGAAGGCCACTGCGATGAGCGTGGATCCGACGACTACAACATTGCCCTCGGGGAGCGACGAGCCGGTGCGGTTCGCAAATACCTCTACAACCTGGGCGTTCCCATGCGCCAGATGTCGATCGTCAGCTACGGCGAGGCACGGCCGGCGGTGAGCGGCTCGGGCGAGACGGCGTGGCAGTTGAATCGGCGGGCGGAGTTCAAGGTCCGCTGACCCGCGACTCAGCGGACTTTTCGCCTCGATCGATCGCCGCGAACTCAGTTCGAGGCGGGATCAGCGAGTTTCGATGACCGGTGGATGTCCATCCTGAATTGGATGGTGCGCCCACCGGTTTCGTCGTTCTGGGGCAGGCGGTCAAAGCCAGAGAACAGGCGGCCACGCAGGGTGAACCCTGAAACTCGCTTGGCTGCGGGGTGATCGCGGTGATAAGGTATGACTCCAGGTCGACGTTCACCCGCTGAGCGGCTGCGACTTTTCCCTTCTCAACTTATTGGAGATCCCCCATGTCCCTTCACGGTGGAAAGCTTGCGGCCAAGGCCCTCAAAGAAGCTGGAGTCGAAGTCATCTTTACGCTCTCCGGCGGCCACATCATGCCCCTCTACGACGGGTGCATCGATGAGGGCATCAAGATCGTCGATGTCCGACACGAACAGGCCGCGGTCCACGCCGCGGATTCCTGGGCGCGTTGTAATCCGGGCAAGATCGGTGTCGCCGCGATTACCGCCGGCCCCGGGGTCACCGACGGCGTGACCGGGATCGCCAATGCCTGGCGCGCGAACTCTCCAATCTTGATCTTCGGCGGTCAGGGACCCTTCGAGAATCTTCGCCGCGGATCGCTGCAGGAGATGGATCATCTCGGTGTGGTCCGGCCGATCACGAAATATTGCGACGCCATCTACCAGACCAAGCGAATCCCCGAGTACATCGAACTCGCGATCCGACACGCCGTCTCGGGCATTCCCGGCCCGGCCTATCTCGAGATTCCGATGGACATCTTCATGGGCGTGGTGGAAGAAGAGGACGTCTACATTCCCAAGATCCGAACCGAGCCGCCGCGCTTGTCGCCGGACAAGGTCGAAATCAAGAAGGCGATTGACGTGCTGCGCTCGGCTGAGCGGCCGATGTTGATGGCCGGGACCAGCGTCAAATGGTCGAAGGCTTCACCGGAGATGAATCGCTTCGTCGCCGAGACGCATATGCCGACCTTTACCAATGGAATGGGCCGCGGCAGCATTTCGCCGGATTCGCCGGAGTTCCTGAGCCGCTCGCGTCGCGATGCCCTCGAGAAGATCGATTGCATCATCCTGGCCGGGACGTTGCTCGATTTCCGAATGCGCTTCGGGCAGACAATTCCCGCCGATGCGAAGATCATCCAGCTCGACATGGACGCGACCTTGATCGGCCAGAACCGACAAACGGATGTGCCGCTCGTGGGCAACCTGGCCTGCAGCTTCGAGTTGTTGCTCGAGGAGATGAAGAGTCAAAGTGTTCAGCTCGACTTCTCCACCTGGCGCGACGAGCTTCGAGAAATCGAGAACGCCGCGGAAGCCAAGATCGAAGGCAACCTCAATAGTGATGAGACGCCGATCGATCCGCAGCGAATGTGCCGCGAGGTCCGGGATTGGTTGGAAACGTTGAATGATCCGATCGTGATCGGTGACGGCGGCGATATCGTGGCGACGGCGGCGAAGATCCTGCCCGTGCGCAAAGAAGGCGCCTGGATGGATCCCGGACCGCTCGGCACGCTCGGTGTCGGTATGCCCTTCGCGCTTGCCGCACAACTGGCGCATCCGGATCGCGCGGTCGTGATCATGTACGGCGATGGATCCTTCGGCTTCAATGGCATGGAATTCGATACCGCCGTGCGCTTCGGTCTGCCGATCATCGGCATCGTGGGCAACGACGGCGCCTGGGGACAGATGATGCGTCCGCAGGGTGCCATGTACGGCTGGGATCGACTCGAAGGGGTGCTGCTCAATCGCACTCGTTACGACAAGGTGGTCGAGGCGCTGGGCGGGTACGGCGAACATGTGACCGAGCCGGATCAATTGCGTCCGGCCTTCGAGCGGGCCAAGGCGTCGGGTCTGCCAGCCCTGATCAACGTTGAAATTCGCCAGGATCGCGAGTACAGCGGCGGAATCTACGTCTAGGCGCGCGCGCGTGCACCAGCCGCCGACCGCATAAGCGGACATCGTTGCCCGGGCACGCTTCGTCGTGACCGGGGACGAGCGGCGGGCGACCGGGCGGGCGGGCGGCTGAAAGAGTCGAACGGCGACCGGAAAGAACGAACCAGAAAGAAGAGGGGGATCGGTCTTGGTGCTTCAGGTCGAGCGCCGCGATCCCACTGCGCTGGGACTCGGGCCGGAGGCGATCAAGGCTCTGGGTCCGTGGCTCGAGGTCGTCGGGCCCGCGGCCATCGTCGATCTAGAGACGACCGGCCCTGCGACGAGTCGATCTGCGGAAATCCTCGAGATCGGGATCGTCTTGCTCGATCCCGGCGAATCGACTCTTGGCGTCGCCAGCACCTTGTTTCGACCGCGTCACGGTGTGCCCGCAGCCGTGAGCCGACGCACGGGACTCGTCGACCAGGATGTTCGAACGAAGCCGACGCTTTCGATGGTCCGGGATGCGATTCGGGACCTGCTCGGCGACCGGATCCTGGTCGCTCACCAAGCGGAATCCGAGTGCCGTTTCTTGGAGCGTGATATCCACGCAGGCTTCGGCGCCGCGAGCTATCTCGACATTCAGGAAATTCTGGCCTTCACGCATCCGGATGCCGCCGACCTGCGGCTCGAAACCTTTACGCGACTTCTGCTCGGGCGTGAGGAGCGCCATCGCGCGCTCGAGGTTGCGCTCGATGCGGCCGGTGTCTTGGCCGCATTGGCCGAGGGCGCGCAGGCGGGCGTTTCAAGATATCGGGAGGCCAGGCGGATTCTCGATCGTCATCTCGGCGATTCGCCGTGGTGCGCGTTGCTCGCGCCGGGCGCCGAAGAGGCGGCGGCCGTTTCGGACGAAGACTTCGACTTCGCCGACTTCGCCGACTTCGCGCGCCAGAGCGCTATCGACAACAGCGACAACAGCGACAACAGCGACAACAGCGAAAACGGCAACCAGAGCGGCCACAGCAACGATCGAGAACGAAAAGGACAAGACGCAGGCAGGCAGCGGTTCTTGCAGATCGGGGAGAGCGATGAAGAGCCGGTGCCCTTCGAGGTCGATGCGATCGTGGCTGCGCTGACGGATCAAGAGCGCGGTGAGCGACATTTTCCGGGCTATCGCGTGCGCGAGGAGCAGCTTGAACTAACACGGGAGTTTGTGGCCGTATTGGCGGATGGTGGAGTCGCCAGGCTGGAAGGCGGCACGGGCGTTGGAAAGAGTCTGGCCTATCTGAGTGCGGCGATTCCCTTCGCGATGGCTCGAGCAGAGAGCGGTGCTCGTGAACCGATCGTCTTGTCTACGCGAACGAAGCTCCTGCAAGATCAGCTCTTGCGAAAGGACATCGCCGCGGCGGCACGATTTCTAGGGCATCCGGGACTGCAGGCGCTGTCGATCAAGGGGCGCGCGAATTATGTTTGTGAACGCCGACTCTCGGCTTCGCTGGCGCAAGCGCGCGATCCTGGATTGCAGCTCGATCTTCGTTCGGATTACGCACTCCTCGAAGCCTGCGCGCGCCTGCGTCCGAATGGCGAGGTGGGCACCGTACCGGCCGCGCTCATGCAACAGCGTCCGCGTCTCCGCGAACTTCTTCGCGCCAGCGTGGCTTCGCGTGCAGAGCATTGTTCCCGTGAACAATGTGCCTACGAGCGGAACTGTCCCTTCGGCCAGCATCGCAAGGCGCTCGGCCAGGCCCACCTCGTCGTGGCCAACCACGATCTGCTCCTTCGCTGGCCGCCCGACTATCCGAGCTTTTCCCATGTCATCATGGATGAGGGACATGAAGTCGGCGGCGTGGCCGAGGAAGTCTATGCCCTACGTGTCCGGCCAGAGGAGATATCCGAGCGGCTGGAGGAGCTTTTCGGTCAACCCGTCCGTCGAGGGCAGCGACGTTATGCGACGAGTGGGTTGGTTGCTGCGCCGGCTGGAAAGAGCAACGAGCAGGCCCTGCACCAGAATCGGCGAGACCTGATGCTCGAGCTTGCCGGCCTGGGTCGCACGATGGCGGATCGTGCAGATGCCTTCGGATCGGCGGAGCTTCCGCTGTCGGCGGGGGACAAATTTCCGGCCGCTCTCGAACTTGCCGAGGCCGCGGCAACTCGTCTCGAAAGCCTGGCCTTCTTGGCCGAAAGGGAAGGGCCCGGGCGGCACACGAGGGTCGGAGAGGATTCGGAGGGCGCGGCGGTCAAGCCCGCGCGCGATAGCGAGGCCGAAGAAGAAGCGGGTCGTGCAATCGCCGGGCACGCCGAAGGTCTGCGCGAGGCCGCCGCTTGTCTGCGAACCGCTTTTGGTTCGGACAATCATGAATACGTGGGCGCCTTCGAATCGCTCGAAACGCCTTACGATCGATGGAGTCTGGTGCTCAGGCCGGTCGCTCCCGGGGAGGCCTTTCGGGAGCAATTTCTGGGGCGCGTCGAAAGCTTGGCCGTCGTCTCGGCGACGCTTTTCGTGGCCGGCGATGACTATGCGGCGCTGGGGGAGCTCGGGCTCGGCGAGGGCGAGTTGGCCGATAGCTGGAGTCGACGGGTGGGTTCGCCCTTTCCCTATGAACAGGCGATGCGGGTCGTGGCCATCGAGAGCGATTCGGAGCTCGTTGAGGAGACGGCGCAAACGCTGGCAACGCTCGCGCGGTCGTTGGGTGGACGAACGCTTGGGCTCTTTACGAGTCTCGCACGAATGCGTGAAACCGCGGATCGGTTGACGACGCTGCTTGCGGGGGAGGGAATTGAAATTCTCCTTCCGCGACGTGCTGGAGACGATCCCGGCGCCCTGGTCGAGCGCTTTCAGAAGGCGCCCGGGGGCGCAGTGCTTCTGGGGGCTCGACGATTCTGGCAGGGGATCGATGTGCGGGGTGATGGTCTTCAAGCGGTCGTGATCGAAAAGCTGCCCTTCGACGTGCCCACGGAATTGCGTCGACGGCGTGATGTTCGACTGCGCGAGGCGGGCGGGGATCCCTTCGTGAGGGCTTCGCTGGGGCGGATGCTGCTCAACCTGAAGCAGATGGTCGGTCGATTGATTCGTTCCGAGACGGACCGCGGGATCGTCGTGATCGTCGATGCGCGGCACAATCGCAGCTATTTCCGACGCCTGCCTGATGCCATGCCGGAGGGGACGAAAATCCAGATCGCCCCGCGCGAAGATCTACCCCGGATTGTGGCGGAGCTGGGCCTCGGCCAATGAATTGGTCAAGATCAATCGGGCCTAAAAAGACACATAGACGGTTTCGTCGATTTGATTTAGCCTGACTACCGGTCATGCTTGGTCTCGAGGCCGTCAATGCGCCGAGATTTTGCGAGAGATTTGCAATCGGGCTGCGATCCGACGCTATTTTCCTTTGTCCGGGTTCCGTGTCGATCGAATACGCGGGTACACGGTCGTAGAGCATCTTAAGAGCAATACAGAACGTCAAGACATGCCAACGGGGCCGATCGAGGCTTGCTCAGGAGACTGGTTCGAACCTGTATCGAGAAGCGTCGGTCGGTTGGGATGGCGAGACGAGCATTCTCGAGTGTGGACCGATTCAAAAACAGGAACCTTGTTCACAAGACAGAATCTCGAATAGCCGGATGCGGCGGGCTCCAGTCATTTGCCCAACAATTCCGACCGCATCGAAGATGAAATTTCGTGTACAGCAGAGATCAGCCGAGGAAGCTCGGCCCAGCGAAAGTGATCTGAGAGGGGATTCTTTTGGCGAAGAGTGATTTTCCAAGCAATGAATGGGCGCTGATCCTCGGCGGCTCGAGTGGTTTCGGCCTAGCCACGGCCAAACGCCTCGCCCAGGCGGGTCTGAACATCTTGATCGTTCATCGCGATCGCCGCGGTTCGATGAAGAATATCCAGCCCCATTTCGACGAGCTTGCAGAGATCGGGACCGGTCTGCATATCTGGAATGCCGACGCGATCAGTCCAGATAAACGAACGCAGACGATCGATTCAATCGCCGAGGCGATCGGACCGGACGGTCGAATCCGGGTGCTGTTGCATTCCATCGCCTTCGGCAATCTCAAATTGATTGCGCCCGAGAAAAGAGAAGAACGCACGGCGGGCCCGAATCTCGCGACACGGCTCGGTGTCGACCCCGCGAAGCTCACCGAGATCGCGGACGAACTCTTCGAAGAGGGCGAAGACGGGCTGCATCCCCTGACTTCGGCACCCATCTACCCGGATAGCTCGTATCTCGACGAAGAAGATTTCGGTCGAACGATCCTGGCCATGGGCACCAGCCTATTGGGTTGGACACAGGAACTCTTCGCCCGAGGACTCTTTGCAGACGACACGCGAATCTTCGGCTTGACCAGCGAAGGCAACGAGGTTGCCTGGCGTGGTTATGCGGCGGTCTCGGCCGCCAAGGTTTCACTCGAGGCGCTCTGTCGTTCAATTGCCGTCGAGTTTGGCCCGCATGGTATCCGCTGCAATGTCATTCAAGCCGGCGTAACGAATACGCCGGCGTTGCGTGCGATTCCCGGCAGCGATCAATTGAAGAGCCAGGCGCGGCTTCGCAATCCAGGTTGTCGATTGACCACGCCCGAAGACGTTGCCGGTGTGATCTTCCTGCTCTCCCAGGATGAGGCGCGGTGGATCAACGGCGAAGTCATTCGAGTCGATGGTGGCGAACATATTTCCGGCGCGACTCGCTGAGCGGAAGAACTTTGAGCCTGAACCTACTAGGACTGGGTCATTTCCATCCCGAGAACGAGATCACGAATCAATTTCTCGCAGAACTCGATATTGGTACGAATGACGAGTGGATCCTCGAACGAACGGGCATCCACAGCCGACGAACGGCCCTGCCCCTCGACTATATACGCGAAACCAGGAATCGGGATCCTCGCGAGGCGAGCGGAGCGGCCTTGATTTCGAATGCGTCGATGGGTGCGCGCGCCGCGGAGATGGCACTCGATCGTGCTGGTGTTTCGGCGGCCGATGTCGGGCTCTTGATTGGTGGCGGTTGCGCACCGGATACCGTGTCGCCTGCCGAGGCCTGCAATATCGGCGCGGCGCTCGGCGTCGAAGCGGCGTGTCTCGATATCAGCTCGGCTTGCTCGAGTTTCATTGCCGGAATCTACATGCTCTCGCTGATGGATCCGTTAAAACTGCCCGATGTCATCTTGCTCGTTACAGCCGAGCCGATGACGGGAACCGTCGACTACAACGACCGATCTTCTGCCGTACTCTGGGGAGATGGTGCGCTCGCCGCAGTGTTGTCGACCAAGCATCGCGGTCGGGCGACTCTATTGGGTCAGACCTTGACGAGCGATCCGGCCGGAAACGAGAAGGTCGTGATTCCCCGACTCGGGCATTTCCGACAAGAAGGACGAACGGTGCAGAGTTTCGCGATCCGCAAGACTTCGGACCTCTATTTGAAAACTCGCGAAAGCTTCCAGCAAGCCGATCGGGCCTTTCACTTCGTTGGCCATCAGGCGAATCTCCGTATGCTCGAGTCGGTTTGCGCGCGCTGTGAGATTCCCGACGATCGACATCACTTTAACTGCGAATTCTTTGGCAATACCGCCGGTGCAAGCTCTGGCGGCGTGATCTCCCAGCACTGGGACAAATGGACCTCGAACGACGATCTCAGTGTCGTCGGTGTGGGTTCAGGCCTGACCTGGGGGAGTTATCTAATGCGTTTCCACGAGGAAAATTGACCCGCAATGTTGACTCACGCTGAATTCCTTGGCCGCGATTCTTTCACGCAGCCGGAGCTACTGGCCTTTGCCTATGGTCGATTGATCGAGGATCCGCCCGAGGCGTTTCGTGCGCGGCTTCCGCTTCCGCCGATGTTGATGCTGGACCGCATCGAGCACATCAGCGCCGAGAAGAGTCGCGGCAAGATCAGCGCTTCGCGAGACGTGCGCCTCGACGATTGGTTCTTCCAATGCCACTTCCTCGACGACCCGGTCCAGCCCGGCTGCCTCGGACTCGATGGCGTTTGGCAGCTACTTGGTTTCTATTGCAACTGGCGCGGCGGCGTTGGGACCGGCCGTGCTCTGGGCTGCGGAGAAGTGGAGTTCGAAGGTCAGATTCGACCCCACGACGGCATGATGCGCTACGAGGTTCAGATCAAGCGCTACACGGAACTCAAGAAAGCCCGTGCCTCGATGGTGATTGGTGACGCGCAGGTGCTGATCGACGACGAAGAAATCTATACCGTGAAGGGTGCGCGCGTCGGGCTCTTTCAGGGGATCGACTATCCGAACTATCCCTTCGAGAGCGAGAACGCGCACGGCGGAAGGAACGAACGATGAGCGAGAAGCCAGTCGCATTGGTGACCGGAGGCGGAACCGGAATCGGCGCCGCTTGTTGTCGGCGACTTGCCGCCGAGGGTTTCCGGGTGGCGATCCACTATCGATCGAGCGAAGAGAAGGCCACGAAGTTGGCCGCAGAACTCGAAGACGCCTTCACGGTCAAGGCGGATCTGTCGGATGCCGACAGCCTCGATGCGTTGATTAAAGAGCTGAAGGAAGTGGCGGGGCGCGTCGATGTCCTGGTGAATAACGCGGGCTACAACGAGAATGCGCCGATGCTCGCGATGAAGCTCGAGCAATACGATGCGGTCGCCAGCGTTGCGCGCGGTACCTGGTATCTCACGAAACTCATTCTGCGCCGCTTCATGTTACGAAAGGGAACCGGGCGAATCATCAACATTTCGAGTGTGGTGGGACATACCGGCAATCCAGGGCAGGTGCCCTATACGATGGTAAAAGCCGGCCTTGATGCCTTTACGAAATCCGTTTCGCAGGAGTTGGCGGGTCGCGAGATCTTGATCAATTCGATCGCGCCCGGATTCATCGACACCGAAATGACCGAAGAATTGCCGGAAGAAGTGAAGGAAGCGATTCTCGCGAAAATTCCGATGGGCCGAACAGGCGAGGCGGACGAGATCGCCGACGTCGTCGCGTTTTTGGCGACACGTGGGAGCTATATCAATGGGTCCGTGCTCCATGTGAATGGAGGCATGTACGGTGGGTGATCGTCTGTCGATCGATGAAGTGCTCTCGATGGTTCCACAGCAGGAACCCTTTCGTTTCATCGACGAAATCCTCGAGCTCGACGCGGAACACATCGTTGCCCGCCATACCTTTTCGCCGGAGGCGGATTTCTACCGGGGCCACTTTCCTGGAAACCCGATTACCCCGGGCGTGATCTTGATCGAGACCGCCGCCCAGGCGAGCGTCGTCGCCTTCGGAATCTATCTCTACGCGCTCGAAACCTCGCGCGAAGACGTCGGCAAGCTGCTCACGATCTTCACGGATTGCAGCATCGATTTCTCGGGCGCTGTACGTCCCGGAGATCGGGTACAGACGACCGGGTGCATCAAGTTCTTTCGTCGCAAGAAGCTTCGTGCCACCTTCGACATGACGCTCGATGATGGAACCGTCGTCTGTTCCGGTGAGCTATCGGGAATGGGAGTGCCGAGATGAACGATCAGGGCGGAAGGAAGCGCGTCGTCATCACGGGGATCGGTGTAATCGCCCCGAACGCGAATGGTGTGCCGGACTTCGAGGTCGCGCTTCGCGAGGGCCGATCGGGTCTGAAGCATCAAGAGTCGATGGTCGAGGCGAAATTCGGCTGCACCGTCGCGGGAACGCCCGAAGGCGTCGACGAGTTATGCGAGAAGACGTTTACCGAAGAAGAGTTGATGGCGATGAATATGAATCATCGTTATGCCGGGTTGGCCTCGATCGAAGCCTGGTTGGATGCCGGGCTCGAAAGACCCGCCGCGGATTCAGATGAGGTCCATTGGGAAACCGGCGCGATCATGGGAACCGGAATCGGTGGCATGGACACGATCGCCGAAAAAGTCGTTCCCCTGACCAATGCCGCCAAGATCCGTCGCATGGGATCCGTCTGCGTCGAGCAGGTGATGGCCAGTGGAATCTCGGCCCGACTGTCGGGGCTTTTGGCTCTCGGCAATCAGGTGACGACGAACTCCAGTGCTTGTAGCACGGGAACCGAAGCGCTTTCGATGGGAATGGAGCGAATCCGCGCCGGGCTGGCGGATCGAATGATTTGTGGCGGGGCGGAGGCGGCAAGCCATTATATCTGGTCGGGCTTCGATTCGATGCGTGTCTTGAATCGCACTTCGAATGACGATCCCGAGAAGGCTTCGCGTCCGATGAGTGCCTCGGCCGCAGGCTTCATTCCTGGCGCGGGTGCTGGCGCCGTCATGCTCGAGAGTCTCGAGAGCGCCTTGGCGCGCGGTGCCCACATTCGGGCGGAGCTAGCCGGTTCAGGCTTGAACTGCGGTGGCCAGAGGATGGGCGGCAGTATGACCTTTCCCAATCCGATGAGTGTTCAGCGTTGTATTGCGGATGCGCTTGCGGATGCGAATGTCGATCCGTCTGAGGTCGATGCGATCAATGGCCATCTGACCGCGACGATCGCGGACCCGAAAGAAGTCAGCGCTTGGGCGAAGGCGTTAGGCCGAGAGCCCGGGTCGCTCCCTCCGCTCACGGCGACCAAGAGCATGGTCGGTCACGCGCTCGGTGCAGCCGGTGGCCTCGAAGCGATCGCTTCGATCCTGATGGTCGAGCGCGGCTTCGTACACCCCTCGATCAATTGCGAGGATGTGCATCCGGATATCGAGCCCCATGCCGCCTCGATTCCGCATAGCATGATCGAGATGCCGGAGCTCGATGTGCTCGTGAAGGCCGGGTTCGGATTTGGCGACGTCAATGCTTGTCTCGTATTCAAGCGGTACAAGGAGTAGGCGGCGCCGCCAACAAAGAACATGAGTTGGATCGGCAATTGGTGATTGAAAATCGAAAGTTGACATTCGATGAACGAACGAGTCGAAGTTCACTACTATCACGGAAGTAGAAGAAAAGAAGGAGTCTGAGATGGAACAATCGGAAGTCATGGAGCGGGTAGTCAAGATCCTCACACCGTGGGTCAAGGACGAAGCAGCATTGGGACAGGTTTCGATGGAGACCAATATTCTCGATGATCTCAAGGTCAATTCGGCGCGTCTCGTCGACGTCGTGATCGCCTTCGAAGACGACTTCGATATCGAGATTGCAGACGAGGACGTGGATCAGGTCAATACGGTCGGGGATGCGGTCAATCTCATTTCGGGAAAGCTCTAGGCGGGTCCCGAGAGGTCTGCCTATGAGCATCCAGAGGGAGCATCCAGAGGCGAATCCCGAGATGGCCGACGAACCGAACGGTCGCGACATGGGTCGCAATCCGGGTAAGGGTCCGAGCAAGCGGCCCGATCGATCTCCCGTCGAAGACGCCGACAGGGAAGCCCGCCGGACAGACTCCGCGACCGTGGTCGCGGGGACTTCGGCCGACGATGCCCTGATGATGCGCCAGCATGCGCGGCAGCGAATCGTCAGCATGCTGACGTCGCAGATCTGGCTGGGGTTGGTGGTTCTCGCGATTCGATTCTATTTTCGGTATCGGATCGCAGACGTCGACGCGCTTCGCGCCGAATACCGACGTATTCGCGCGCAGTCCGATGCGCCGATGTTGGTCTGTGCGAATCATCTGACCCTGGTCGATTCATTCTTGATCGCATGGACGCTGGGCTCCGCACCCTATTGGATGGCGCATCCTGACGAGCTGCCCTGGAATACGCCGGAGAGTACGAACTTCGGAAAGACCCGACGCGCACGGTTGATGATCTATCTCATGAAATGCATCTCGATCACGCGTGGTGGTCCGCGACAGGGCGTGGCCTCGGTGCTCAGCCGGATCAGATTTCTCCTTTCGAAGGGTGAGACGGCATTGCTCTTTCCCGAAGCCGGACGAAGTCGAACGGGCCGGGTAGAGGAAATGGCCGGAGCCTGGGGCGTTGGACGAGTCGTTGGAGGCTTGCCTCGTTGCCGCGTTCTATGTGTCTATATGCGCGGTCGAAAGCAAAAGACCTGGAGTGATTTTCCGGAGAAGGGCGACACGATCGATGCGGCGCTGGTCTGCATCGAGCCGAAGAGCGATGCCCGAGGCGTACGTCGGTCCCTTGATCTTTCTCGCCAGGTGACGCGACAGCTCGCGCAAATGGAGGAGGACTATTTTGATGCTCGGAAATGATGTCGTCGATCTCCTCGATCCGGAATCTCGGCCGGAGAGCTTCCGGCCGAGATTCGATGAGCGCGTCTTCTCTCCGGACGAGCGTTGGGCGATTGCCAATGATCCCAACCCGCTGGCCCGGCGATGGGCACATTGGGCGGCGAAGGAAGCGGCCTATAAGCTCGCGCGGCAGATCGACTCGAAATTCGTCTTTTCTCCCGGGCGATTGATTGCACATTATGCGCCCGTCGAAGCCGAGGTCGGCCCACGCCTGGAACGACGCGGACATCTCTTGCTCGAAGACTGCAGGGCGGAGCGCGGCCTTCCCGCGCGGCGAATCGCCTTGCGCAGCTTCGAAACGGCAGAACGCATCCATGTCGTCGCGGTACCTGAGGCCACGGACTGGGGCGCCGTTGATCATGCGGTCGATTGTGGCGCCAACTACACCGCCAACTACACCACCAACTGCACCGCGAACTACCCAGCCGCCACCGCAGCCAACTGCGCCGCCGAAAGTCCGATCGACCCGGTCACTGCCGCCGAGCGGCGCAGCGAGGGTGACCCGGTGGACTCGAGTGTGGCCGTGCGCAGGATGGCGATCGCGGAAATTGGTCGTCGCCTTGGCGTGAGCGGAGATCGGTTGTCGATTGGTCGTCGAGGACGGATTCCGACGATTCTGCTCGATGGCACCGAGGCCGCTCTATCCCTTTCGCTTTCGCATCATGGAAAGTGGATCGGATATGCGATGGCGCTGCGGATGGATACGACGCAAGCCCTGAATCGGCCTGCTGAAGGACGCGCAACGCAGTCACCCTCTTTGTCCATTCCTTCCATTTCGCAGCCTTCACAAGCGACGAATCGAGCACCAACGGCATGACGATCGAGAAGCAAGTTCCGCGAAGGATCGAACGGCTCGCCATCGTGAACCGAGGCGAAGCCGCCGTCCGCTGCATTCGTACGGTCAAGAGTCTGCGTGAATGCGAAGGCGGGGGGCTCGAAATCATCGCGCTCTACACACCACCCGATCGTGACGCGCTCTTCGTGAGACAGGCGGATCGCGCCATCGCGCTCTCGGCGGAGAACGGTGCGGTCGCGGCCTATCTCGACCATGACGCGGTGCTCGAGGCGTTGCGCGCAGTTGGAGCCGACGCAGTCTGGCCGGGCTGGGGATTCGTTGCCGAGGATCCGGTTTTTGTCGAGCGGCTGACCGCAGAAGGGATCACCTTTCTCGGTCCGAGCGCCGCGGCGATGCGCGCGCTGGGAGACAAGATCACTTCGAAGTTGCTCGCCGAGAAGGCCGGCGTTCCTGTCACGGAATGGAGCGGTCGAGCACTGGTGGATGAAGCGGATGCGCTCGAGCATGCGAAACGAATCGGCTTCCCCGTCGTTTTGAAGGCCACTGCCGGGGGCGGCGGGCGCGGCATTCGCATGGTCTACGAAGCGGACGAATTGGCGGCGGCCTTTCGCTCCGCACAATCCGAGGCGGCTTCAGCATTCGGCAACAATTCACTCTTCGTCGAAGGCATGGTCAGCGGTGGCCGCCACATCGAGGTACAGATCGCCGCCGATATGCACGGTTATGCCGTAGCCGTCGGCTGCCGCGACTGCTCCGTCCAGCGGAGAAACCAGAAAGTGCTCGAAGAGGCACCGCCGCCAGGCCTCTCCGATGAACTTCTCAAGCGCCTCGAAGACGCCGCCGTCCGATTGGTCGAACACGTCGGCTACCACGGTGTGGGGACGGTCGAGTTTCTCCTGACCGGAGAGGACTACTTCTTTCTCGAGGTCAATCCGCGCTTGCAGGTCGAGCACGGCATAACGGAGATCATTGCCGGCGTTGATCTCGTAGAGATCCAGGTCCGCATCGGCCGAGGCGAATCGATCTCAGGAATTCCGATCCAGCATCGAGGCATCGCGCTCGAAGCCCGTGTTTGCGCCGAGGACCCCGACGAGGGATTCCTGCCCGCACCTGGCCGCATAGCACTCTTCGAGCCTGCGCTTGGGCCGAATACGCGGGTGGATTCCGGCGTCGTGGCCGGCTCGGTGGTCTCTGCCGATTTCGATTCCCTGATCGCCAAGGTGATCACGAGTGGAGACGATCGCGCCGAAGTGATTGCACGGCTTTCCTGTGCGCTGCGGGATCTGGAACTCATCGTGGAAGGCGGCGCGACGAACAAAGGGTATTTACTCGAAGTCCTGGGAACCGACGACTTCCGTAAGGGCGGCGTCGATACACGTTGGCTCGATCGCTGGTCCGCGGACCGCGAGAATGTTGTGCTGTCTCAGCCCGAGCGATCCCGTGACGCCCTCGTTGCCGCTGCGATTCTCTCCTACCAGCGGACTCGCGCGACCCTGCGAACCGGAATCCTCGATGGGCGTGGCGGGGGAGATCGGTTGCCGTCATCCGACGGTCAGCAGATCGATCTGACTTTCGGGGCCGAGAGCTACCGATTGATGGTCTATGCGATCGGCTCGTGGCGCTATCGCGTTCATCTCGAGGGCATGGCGGTCGGCGCGACGCTACGCGAAGAAGGTGAACATGCGGGTCGCTTGATCATCAATGATCGTGTTCGCCGGATCCTTCATGACTCGAACGATCGCGGCCTAAGGCTCGAAGTGGACGGGCATCCCTTTCGCTTTGGTTCGCAGACGGCTGGCCAGGTTCGTTCGGGAACGCCGGCCGTTGTCGTCTCGATTCAGGTCGAGGTCGGGCAAAGTGTCGCGGCCGGGGAGCCGCTTGGGCTACTCGAAGCGATGAAGATGGAAATTGGCTTTCAGGCGCCGGTCTCGGGAACGATCAAGGAAATTCTCGCTCAAAAGGGACAACAGGTCGCGGCTGGAGATCTGATTCTCGTGATCGAGGAGTCGGACGCGGACTCCGGCGATCAAACGGACCGTGCGCGGCTCAGTCTACCGACCCAGGTCGATCCTTTGGCGCTGCTCTTCACGGCGAAGGCGGGTTCTGACAATCTGCTTCGACTTGGAGAACCCGATCTGGAGGCCGCGGATCATTCCGAATTGGCCCCGCGGCGCGCTGCCATCGACGCCGTGCGCGAAGAGATTCGCCGGGTTCTGCTCGGCTACGACGCGAATCCGGATCGTGCGGAGTCCCTGGCTTCGTTTCTAGAAAGCCCACTCCCGGAGACGATTTCGGAGAGCTTCAGCCGTGAGCTCGCGGAAATCAGGCACGAAGTGACGACCTTCGCCGATGTCGAATCGCTCTCGGTCCGTTCGCCGAGTGCCTCGATTTCCGGACAATCCGGACCCTCGAATAACGCGCGTCTCCGCATGTATCTGCGCCGCCTCGAAGCCGAGGGGGCAGGGATCGATGATGCCTTCCTCGATCTCGTCCGTGCGGCGTTGTCTCATTATGGTGTCGATTCATTGACGCCCGGTGACGCGCTCAGGCGGGCGCTGCTTCGCATCCTGACCTGTCAGGTAGAAAAGAAGCTCAGGCTCACTCTGATTCAGGGCGTTCTTCGGCGCATCACGGCTCTGGCGCAGAGCGGCATCTTCATGGCGGATGACGACCGCCTGGCTCGTGCGCTCAATCGGATCGCCCGGATGCGTCCGCAGGTCACGGACGCGGTCGCGGATGCGGCGCTCGAGGCCGTCTACGTCGTCTACCAACAGCCGGGCATCGAGGATCGCGCGAAACGCTCTTCTCGGACGGTCGAGGAATGGCTGGCCGCAGCAGAAGTCGATCTGATTGCGCCGCCAACCGGAGTTCTTCTGGAGGTTGCGTCGTCACCGCGGCTCGTCTTTGAACGCGTGGGCCGCTGGATCGCGGGCCAGGACTCGAATCGCCGAGCCATCGCGCTCGCCGCGCATGTGCAAAGACGTTATGCGCCGAGAGTGCCCGAGGCCTATCGCGCGGTTCGGGTCGACGGAGAGCCGATTCACTGCGTCGAGTACAAGGACAAGGGCGCCGTGCTGGCTGCAACGGGCGATGTCGAAGAGACGAGTCTGTGGATCGATCGCCTGATGCGCGGTGCAGATTCGCTGCTCGAATACGACCCGGGAACGCCGGTCGTCGCCCTCGAGTATTTGATGCCTGCGGGTGCGGAGTTCGATTGGGACGCGGCCATCGAAGCAGTTCGCGATGCCTACAGCGAACGAGAATTTGCATGGCGTTTGACGATTGGCATTCTGACGCCCGACGGCGAAGGGGATGTCTACCGTACGCTGATTCGGCGTAATGGCCGGATCGAAGTGGCCGTCGAGTATCACGATCTTCATCCTGAAACCGCAGAACGACTCGCCCTGCACCGCTATCAGGCCTTCGATCTCGAGCGGCTTCAGGCCGAAGAAGGAACCTACGCGTTTCATGGTCGCGCACGGGATTCACCGGGTGACGAACGTGTATTCGTATTGGCCGACGCACGCGACCGGTCGCCGGAGCCTGGACGAGAGCTCTACCACCATCTCGCGACATTCGAGCGCGTCTTCAACCGTGCGGCTCGCCGCCTGCGCACGATTCTTCAGAACCATGACCCGCGCCGCCGTCTGCAATGGAATCGCATCGCGATCTTCATTGCGCCGCCGATCTTCGTCGACCCGGATGTCGCCAGTGATATTGCGCGTCGACTCGCGCCGGCCACTCGACACCTCGGCCTCGAGAAGGTGCTCGTCAAGTTGAATCGCCTCGATCGTGAGAATCCGAATGCGCCCGCGACGCCCTGGGAATTGGTGATCACGGATACTGGTGAACAGTTGGAAGTGGCTTGGCGCGAGCCACACGATTCGGTGTTGCCGCCGACCCAGGAATACGAGCGAAAAGTCGTTGCCGCGAGGCGTCGGCGACTCATCTATCCCTATGAAATCGTGAAGATGCTCACGAGTGAATCGCCAGACGGCACGCGATCGGACGGTAGTTTCGAAGAGTTCGATCTCGATCAGGCGAGTGCTATGCCGCTGGCCGCGAGCGTCGCGGATCGACCCTACGGACAGAACCGTTCGTCGGTCATCTTTGGCCTGATTCGCACGCCGACGGAAAAGGTGCCCGAGGGCATGTTGCGGGTCCTCGTGCTCTCCGATCCAACGATGGGTATGGGTTCGCTCTCGGCGCCCGAATGCGATCGAATGGTCGCGGCCTTCGATCTCGCCGAATCGCTCAATGTGCCCCTCGAATGGGTACCCGTTTCGTCGGGTGCGAAAATCGCGATGGATAGTGGGACCGAGAATCTGGACGCGACCGCTCGCGTCGTTCGCCGAATCGTGACGTTTACCCAGGGCGGCGGGGTCGTTCACATCATCGTGCAGGGCGTCAATGTTGGCGCACAGAGTTATTTCGATGCCCTTGCGACGATGCACATGCATACGCGCGGTGTTCTCATCATGACGCAGAATGCATCGATGGTGCTCACTGGGCGAGCGGCACTCGAGGCGTCGGGTGCGGTTTCGGCAGAGGACGAGGTAGCGATCGGCGGCTTCGAGCGCATCATGGGCCCCAATGGTGAGGCACAATATTTCGCGCGAAATCTCGCCGACGCCTATCGCATACTCTACGAGCACTACGAATATACCTACGTCGTTCCTGGCGAAGCGCGACCCCGGCCCTTTGCCACGACCGATGATCGCAATCGGTCGATTGGCGACACGGCGATCGGTGAGGCCGATTCCGATGGACTCGCAACGGTCGGAGAAATATTCGACGACAAGACCAATCCGGGTCGCAAACGACCTTTCTCGATGCGTGCGGTAATGGGTTCTGTCATCGACATGGATGGCGGCCATCTCGAGCGTTGGAACGCCTGGGTGGGTGCAGAGACGGCGATCATTTGGGACGCGCATATCGGTGGTGAGCCGGTCACCCTCGTTGGGATCGAGAGTCGCAATGTTCCCCGGGATGGCTTTCATCCGATCGATGGGCCCGAATCCTGGAATGGGGGAACGCTCTTTCCGCAGTCATCCAAGAAGGTGGCCCGCGCAATCAATTCTGCGAGTGGCAATCGTCCTGTCGTCGTCTTGGCGAATCTATCCGGCTTCGACGGGTCCCCGGAATCATTACGGAAGATCCAACTCGAGAACGGCGCCGAGATCGCGCGGGCCGTCGTCAACTTCGATGGGCCGATCTATTTCGTAGTGGTTTCGCGCTATCACGGCGGAGCCTATGTCGTCTTCTCTCAAGAACTGAACGACAACATGAAGGCAGTGGCGCTCTCGGGTTCCTACGCGTCGGTTATCGGCGGCGGTCCGGCGGCGGCCGTCGTCTTTAGCCGAGAAGTCAGGGCGCAGGCGCTCGACGATCCTCGCGTGAAAAAGGAAACCGAACGAACCCGGCGCAATCCTTCCGAGCCGAATCGCGCAGCACTCGAAGTCGTTTTGCGGGAGGTCACGCTCGAAAAGCAGGCTTCGATGGCTGTTGAATTCGATTCGGTTCATACCGTCGAGCGGGCACGGGACGTTGGATCGCTCAGTGAAATTTTTGAACCCGGCGAACTTCGCCCACGACTGATTGCGACCCTCTCCGAGGCGCGCCGCCTGGAAGAGACGCGCCGCGGATCTTCGAGTTAGGTCCGATGGCGGCCCATGACGAACCGAGCGCCCCGCCGTCGGCGACGCTCTCCCTAGGCCATCGAGCCCTGTTCGTCCTTCTTGCTGTTCTGACATTCGTTTTCGAACGACTTCCCATCGACCGAAGCGTCGCGTTAGGTGCTGCCCTGGGCCGGATGTGGGACCGGCTGGCTCTTCCACGGACGCGTCGGGTTCGTGAGCAGCTCGCAGCCGCGATGCCGGAGCAGAGTCTCGCGCGCAGAGAGCAATGGGCCCGCGAGGTCTTCGTTCATCTAGGCCGGGGTCTGGCGGAACTCGTGTTGCTTCGTGGTCGTCGTCGTGGCGAACTCCTCGAACGGGTCGAGGTCGAGGGTCTCGAGCATATCGAGGAGGCGTCGCTGCAGAGTACAAGCGGCGGACTCGTGATGGTGACCGCGCATTACGGAAATTGGGAACTCGCTTGCGCGAAGGTGGCCGCGATGGGAATCCCGATTTCCGTCGTCTACCGCGAATTGCGCCAGCCTCTTCTGGGTCGGATGCTGCTCGGGGTTCGTGGGGCTGGGCAGCGCTTCGGTCAGCAGCCTGCCACGCTCGAACAGATTCCAATGGGACGCGCTGGGATTCGATTCGTTAGGGCTCTCGAAGCGGGAAGAAAGGTATTGGTTCTCCTCGATCAGGACGCCCGTCGAGAGGAGGGCTTGTTTGTTTCCTTCTTTGGTCGTCCAGCCAGCACGCGCAGCGGTCCTCTCGCCTTGGCCGCCTCGCGCGGTGTACCGGTTCTGCCGGCCTTCGTGCGCCGATCTCCTGATGGCCGACAGCATCGCTTGAAGATTCATCCGGCACTCCAGCTCGAGCCCGGGGCTTCCGATGATGAAGAGGTCTTACGCCGCAATGTGCAGCGTGTGACCGCCGTAATCGAAAAGAAAATTCGAGAAGAGCCCGGCCAGTGGATCTGGACACATCGGCGTTGGCGAACCCAGCCGCCGGTGGCCGTCGACGACACTCGGTCACAGCCGGGATAGGGTTTGCCAGTCCACGGGATCGACTCCAGGGACTCGATGTGAGGTTTGTCTTGCGGACTATTCGACGGTCTACGGTTTTCATCCAAATGGGCGCCGCCCTCATGCTCTCGTGCTCGGCGATCGGCTGTGCGGGTGTCGGGTCGATTCGTGGGGCGTCCGTCGGGTCATCAGAAAAGTGCGAAGCCGGCGCCGGGATCGTCAACGTCGAGCAGGCCCAGATCTTTCGCGAGTCAGAGACAGAACGCGCGTCTCAGCTCATACAAGAAATTTCGCGACTCCAGACCGATCTTGGGAAGGCCGAGGCCGCCCTGGTCGAAGCCGAATCAGGGCTGGCGGGAACCCATACGCGTGCCGATGCCGTCTCCTCCTTGGCGACGGCACGTATTCAAATGTTGCGCGCCGAGTCTCGCGCCCCATGGCGTGCGGGCGAAATCGCCGGCGCTCGGGAGAAACTCGAGGAAGCCGAGCGCCAGGTCGGAGAGGGTCGTTTTGGCGCCGCGATCTTCTTTGTCTATCGCGCGCGTCGCGTAGCGGATTCGATTCTCGACGAGGCCGAAATCGTTGCTCACCGAGGAAGCGCCCGCCTGATTCGCGCGACCCGGGTCAACCTTCGTGCGGGTCCCTCGGTCCATGAAACGATTCTGTCTGTGCTGACACGTGGAACCCCGGTCTTTCCTCAGACCGACGAGGGCGACTGGTTGCTCGTGCAGGTCAGTGGTGGTCCATCGGGGTGGATTCATCGCAAATTGGTTGGAGGACCGCTTTCGTCCGAGATCGGCGGCTCGGCAGCACCACTGCCCTGAGAATGGCCCGGCAAAGTTCGGCCACCAAACGAATCGGGCCGGCGCCGCCGAAACGCTAGTCGGAAGCGACAGCGGTCGAGACGACGCGGTTGCGTCCGGAATCCTTGGCTTCGTAGAGCGCAGCATCCGCCCGGGAAAAGAGCTTCTTGCGATCGCCATCGAAGCAGGCGACGCCCACACTGACCGTGAGATTCTCTTTTTCGCTTGGTACGTCAGTCAGGAAACGCTCTTCCTCGACGGATTGCCGCATCTTCTCGCCGAGCGCGATGGCGCCTTCCAGGTCGGTATTGAGCGCGAGCAGGGCGAATTCTTCACCGCCATAGCGGGTCAAGATATCCGTCTCGCGAACGCAGCGATTCAAGACCTCTGCCAAGCGTCGCAGGATTTCGTCGCCGCCCGCGTGCCCCAGGCGATCATTCCATTTCTTGAAGAAATCGATATCGACCAGGATCAGCGAGAGCGGGTCCTTTGAGCGCGCACTTCGTTTGCATTCGCGTGCGAAGGCTTCTTGAAAATATCGATGGTTGTGCAGTTTCGTCAGACCGTCGGTAATCGACAGTTGCTCGAGGACCAGGTTCATGTCCGAGAGCTCTTCGTTCTTGGTGACAAGTAGCGCGTTCGTCGACTCGACCGCCTGATGACTTTGTTCGAGTTCGATCGCATTGCGACTCAAGCCGCGACTCATCTCGTTGAAAGTTCGGGTCAGCACGATGACTTCATCGGGGGAGAAGGATGTTTCGTCGATCTCGACATTCCGCTCCCCGTCTGAAAGCCGCTTTGCCGCCTTCGAGAGATCACGCAGAGGTTTCACGAAAGATCGAGCGAGCCGAGTCGCGACGAGGCTCACGACGAGTACGATGGCCAGGTTCAGTCCGGCGACACGACCTAACGAGCCCATGACCGGTGCAAAGGCGTCGTCGTAGGGTTGTTCGATGACGAGCTTCCAACCGAAGCGAGGAAAGTCGATCTGCGTTCCGACGACGTGGACCTCCTGAACATTCTCGTAGTGGGAGACACCGAAATCGCCGGGCCCAAGAGACTTCCCTGCGATTCCATCTGTGACGTAGAGCGTGCTGGAGTCGAGCCCGTCGGGCGGATTGAGGAAGCGACTGTCCTGATCGACAATGAAGACATTGGCGGATTCGCCGAGTTCACGACTGATGAGCGTCGGCTCCAGCAGGTCGAGATCGATCATTGCGTACAGTCGCCCAATCGAGCGCTCGTCGCCGTTCGTCATCGGAACCGATGCGACCTGAACAAGCCGGCCGTTGATCCGTTGTGCATGACTGATCGAACTCGAACCCATACTTGGCGTGATGAAGGCGAGCAGACCGTCCGGGAGCGGGTCGCTGTCGCCGACTTCGAGCAGGCTTTGGCCTTCGGGCGTCGCGATCACGAGTCGCTCGAATTGGGGGAAGCGGTCGAGGACATAGCGTAGATATTGCTCGGCCTCGGTTCGGGCGCGCGTTCCTCGGCCTCCCGGTTCAGTGAGCCGGGGCGTGCACTCCGATAGGATTTCGTTTTCGGCGAAGACTTCGAGTTCGCGCGTGCGAAGCGTGTACCACTGGTCGAGCTCCTGGGAGATGCGACTGGCGGCCTGTGGAAATCGCTGGCCGACCTTTTGCTGGAGGAATCCGTTCAGCGACTGAACGGAGATCCAGGTGACCGTCAGCGCGCTCACGACCGTGGCCGCGAAGACCAGCAGGATGATTCGGCCAGCAAGACTTCGCAGAGGGTTGTTCATCGAGTCCCTTGTTGATGGAGCTTGCAGGCGGTGGCCACTGGCATCCCGCGAAATCGATGTCGAGCGACCACTCGGCCCCTCGTGCTGGACGAGTGAGCGCCCGGACGCTCAGCTCTTTTCGGCCTCTTCCAGAGGCCGCTTGACAATTTGTGTACTGGTCCACATTTGAATTTGAAACTGATCCCCGTGGGTATTCTTCCGGATCTGTCCGATGGCGCTCGTGAATCTGTCAGGGTTCCGATTCCGGCGATTGCGGGGCCCCACATCGCTGTGTGATGATTCGAACGGCGTCGCCCGCCGACTCCCGTGGAGACACCCCCATTGCGAAATTTCGACTCGGACTCGCCGTCCCCCCACGCCGAGCCCAGATCCAGTGCCGTCCGCGCCGACCGCGTCGAGCGATGGGTCTCCGAGGTTGTGGCCGGCGCTCCCCTCGAGCGCGAACGGGCCAACGCCCTGGCCGGCCAACTCCATGACGACACAATCCGGCGGATCCTTGCCGAGGGCGCCCATACCATCAAGCAAGCCAGCACGGGCAATCGGGTCACGGTTTCCCGCAACCTCTTCATTCCGCTCACGAATCTTTGCCGGAACCGATGCACCTATTGCACCTTCGCGAAAATGCCCGACGCCGAGGATGCGCACACCTACAGTATCGATGAAGTCGAAGAGACGATTCGCGGCGGTGTTGCGACCGGCTGTATCGAGGCGCTGATGTGTCTCGGGGACAAACCGGAAATCGCCTACGGCAGCTACCGGGAAATGCTTGCCGGCCGAGGACTAACAAGTACAACCGACCTGCTCGTCGAAGCCTGTCGCCGGACGGTCGAGGTCGGCATGTTGCCCCATACCAATGCGGGCATCCTTTCGAAGGAAGAGATGGCGAGGCTTCGCCCGTGGAACGCGTCGATGGGTTTGATGCTCGAGACGACGAGCCGACGTCTGCGCGAAAAAGGCATGCCGCATTTTCATGCGCCAGACAAAGAACCCGCCACCCGCATCCGGATGCACGAGGAAGCCGGGGAGCTGAAGATTCCCTTTACGACGGGCATGCTGCTGGGAATCGGCGAGAATGATTCGGAACGCGTTGATACGCTATTCACGATTCGAGATCTCGCGCTTCGTTACCACCATATCCAGGAAGCGATCATCCAACCCTTCCACGCCAAGCCCGATACCAAGATGCACTCCGTGGCGTCGATGGCCGACGATCTACTGGTCGGTTGGGTCGCGCTCGCTCGGCTGATCATTCCGAGCGAAGTGCATATCCAGGCGCCGCCCAATCTAGGTTCGGGGATGTTGCCGAAGTTGCTTGCCGCGGGCGTGGACGATTGGGGTGGTGTTTCACCGGTCACGATCGACTTCATCAATCCGGAGGCGCCCTGGCCGGCGCTTCGAGAACTACGCGAAGCAACGGCCGCCGCCGGCTTTGAACTCTTCGAGCGAGGACCCGTCTATCCGGACTGGATTCTCGATCGTCCCGATTTTTTCGACCCGCAGATGCGGGCTTTGCTGCCGAAATATGCCAACGACGAGGGCTATGCGCAGCGAAGAACCAACCAGTCCAACGAGGAGGCCGCTTGAAATGTTCGAACGAAACGACGATGCCCGAAATTCGGTTCATGGGAATGGCGCGGATCATGCTGCGCAGAGCATCCAGAACAACACCCCGAACAACACCTCGAACAACACCTCGAACAACACCCCGAACTATTCCGTATCCGACGATGTGCGCGGTCTACTCGATGGAGTGCAGGCCGGGAGAGAGCTGACGGCGAAGGATGCCGAACGGCTCCTGACGGCCGTTGGTCCCGACTTTCATGCTTTGATTGCGGCCGCGGATCTTGCGCGTAGTCAGGACTGCGGAGACGACGTGAGCTACGTCGTTTGCCGAAATATCAATTTCACCAATGTCTGTTATGTCGGCTGTTCGTTCTGTGGTTTTGCCCGCCACAAGGATGACGCCATCGATGCCTACGACCGGACTCACGAAGAAATTCTGGCGAAATGCAAGAATGCGATCGAACGTGGCGCGACGGAAGTCTGCATTCAGGGCGGAATTCATCCAAACAAGACGCATGAGGATTACCGGGATATTCTGCTCGCCATCAAAGCCGTCTACCCCGACCTGCATATCCACGCCTACTCACCGGAGGAAATCGATTTCGGTCATCGCAAGAGCGGGATGAAGCTCGAGGAGTATCTGCAATGGCTGATCGACGCGGGCCTTGGCACGATGCCCGGGACAGCGGCCGAAATTCTCGACGACGAGATTCGCGACATCCTTTCGCCGAACAAGCTGAAGACCGGCCGATGGGTCGAGATCATCAAGGCGGCGCATGGGTTGGGTCTTCGTACGACCGCGACGCTCATGTACGGCCATATCGAAAAGCCGAGACATATCGCGGGGCATCTCGATCTGCTTCGCGAGATCCAGAAGGAGACCGGCGGGTTTACGGAGTTCGTTCCCCTCGGCTTTATTCACGAACGAAACCTGCTCTTCAACTTGCTGGGCGCGCGACCCGGGCCGTCGATGCTCGAAGATCTTCGCATGATTGCGGTGTCTCGACTCTTCTTGCGGCCGTGGATCACCAATATTCAAATTTCTTGGGTCAAGATGGGACACAAGCTCGGACAGATGGCGCTCTATGCGGGTGCGAATGATTTCGGCGGGACGTTGATGGAAGAATCGATCAGTCGCGAATCCGGCTCGGACTTTGGTGAGAACACACCGCCCGAAGAGTTTCGACGAATCATTCGCGAAGTCGGTCGTGTGCCCGTCGAGCGGCGGACCCTCTACGACGTCGTCGCGCGTTTCGAAGATCCGGCCAATGATCCGATTTCGCTCGAACCCAAGAAGGACGTTGAGCTGTCCGGCCCGGCGCGCTCTCGGCGATCGCTGGAAAAGGCCCAGTCGGGTTCCAACGCGGACGCCCCGGCGGCCTGAGTCCAGCGGCTTCACGCGCTCCCCCCGCTCTCAGGGCTTTCCGCGAACCAGCTAGTTTGCGCGTTCTTTCACGGCCCGGTCGATGCGCTCGGAGAGCGACTCGATCTGATAGCGCAGGGGTGCGTTCTCGAGGACGAGCCGTTCGATTCGCGTGATTGCGTTTCGGACGGATGGATGATCTCGACCGAGGCTTCGCCCGATTTCGGTAAACGATGCGTCCGTGTAGCGATGAGCGAGATACATCGCGAGTTGGCGCGGGATCAAGACATCGCGGCGGCGGGAGCGTCCAGCCAGTGCCTCGGCCGGCTTGCCGAAGAAAGAAGCGACGATGTGCACGATCTCCTCCGTCGCCAGCGTTTTAGAATCGATCGCTCCGGAATCACCCGCCTTGAGCGCGACTGCTTCGCGCACGAGGTCGAGGTCGATCTTCCGACCGAGCAAAGAAGAGGTCGTCACGACCTGGATCAGCATGCTCTCGACATCGCGTACGCTGCCGGCGGTCGATTCGACCAGTAGATCGAGACATTCCGCCGGGAGGTGAACGCCGCCCCCGGCCGCCTTCGAACGTAGGATATGCCGGCGGACGAGGGCGTCGGGCAATTCGAGTTCGGCGACGAAGCCACGCCCGACCTGCGCACGCATTCGTTCGTCGAGGCCGACGAGATCGCGGGGAGGTCGGTCTCCGGTCAACAGGACGCTGCCTCCGGCATCGAGAACGTGCTGCACCGTGTGGAAGAGTTCGAGTTGGGTCTTGCTGCGGCCGCTGAAGAACTGGACGTCCTCGACGATCAGCAGACTGATCGGCCCTCGGTATCGTCGCTTCCATTCTTCAGGCTGGCCGTGACGCATCGCCGACACGAACTCGCTGGTGAATTGATCGGCCGATGTGTAGATCACGCGTGGCGCCTGTTCGCGTCGCGCACTCGGCGAGGACGGGCGTGAAGGTTTAGCAAATCGCGCCAACCCATTCTGATTCGGGTCGCCGTGCTGGCCGAATCGCTCGTAGCGATCGCGCGAAGGGTGGTAGCCGTGTCCGTGGAGGCGCGCTTCGGCCGCGGCGGCGCGGGCGAGATGAGTCTTGCCCATCCCGGAACCGCCCGTGAGATAGAGTTGATTCAAGCTCTGCTGACGACGGCGCGCCAGGGCCAGCGTGGCCTCACGCGCCAGCGCGTTGCAGGGTCCGACGATGAAGCTTTCGAAGCTGAAGGGTAGTTCGGGCTGCCGCGAGCCTGGTTCAGGATCTCGAATCCCTCGCGCTGAACCCTGTACCGACCGGGCGCCATCATGGGCTCGCTTCGATCGTCCCGGGGAGCCCTCGCGACGGATCTGCTCGGGGACTACTTGAAGTCCCGGGATGACGTCGTGATTCCCAGGTATGGATCGCGTCGTCGAAAGCGCCTCATGGCCCGCCCTTTGAATGGATGGGGCTGCACTGATTCGATATTCGGCGCCATAACCGCTTTCGCCCACGGCGATCTGCGCGGACCCCGCGCCAGAAACGACTTTGCGCATCGAAGGTTGCAGTGCGGTCTCGCGACGTTCGGGCAATCGGACCTCGATCGCGGTTCCGCGCGCCGTGGCGAATTCCTTCATGGTCAGAAATTCGATCGTGGTGGCGGATCGCTCTTCGACGTTGGTCCGTGTCGGGTCGGCGTCGCATGCCGACGTCCAGCAATCGCGAATCAACTCGGCGTAATTTACGCGAACGCGATCGCGATGAAACGATGTCGGGCATCCGAGGATCACATGATGATTCGTGTGGGCGTCCGCTTCGCGCGTGTCCGGAACGATTCGCACCGCCATAGGAGCGATCCATGCATCGAAGGCGAAGTCTGGAATTCTATCCTGGAGACGACGCAAGGCGTCGCCCCAGACCTTGGGCGATAAGGTCATTCGAACCAATCGGGATGAGAGATGTTAAAAATTTGGATCGAGAAGGATCAAAACCGAATCAGATCAACGTCCTGAATGGAATTCTCGAGAATCGCCCGACCTTGCCGCAAGGATTTTGTAAACCACTTTATGGAATGGCATTCAAAAATCTTTCGGAAGGTAAGAAGTCGCAAGCGGCCGCTGGGTGGCGGGGCTTCCTGACCTCATATTTGTCGATTTAAAGCTGATTTTCGGGGATTTCGAGAGATTCAAGGGGGTCTCACTAGATTCGGAGTCGAAACTTTCCGAGCGCTGACGAGTAAACCATTTGTCCTCGTGATTCGCAATCTTCTCGCAATCGCAACGAGCAATACAGGTGACACATTTTCTTAACGGTCCAAATCACCCTTGAAACGATGATTAACCGCTGTTTGCAATCCAATTTCCAAAGTGAATCAAGCATCTTCCGTGAAGTTGCGAAGGCGCTTTCGACCTCTTCATTATCGGAAATGAACCACTGTTTCCAAAAGTCCAAGCTCGGTATTGCGACGTTTATTGATGAATTCCTCGAATTATCACGATATTACATCCCATCAAAAATCTGCGTCGCTAATTCAACAATCCCATCGACCCCGTCTCGCTTCCACCGACTTCAGCCAGCCTGAACCGCAACAATTCAGACATGATTTGGAGGCGATTGAGAGTCGAATTCGCTTCCAGGAGTTGTTGACGCTCGATGGACTCGAGGGCGAGTGATCTCGTGAGGGCATTGATCAGGTGCTCGGCTTCGAGACGTTCGAATCCAACGATCACTTGTTCGGCGGAGCCCCCGCGATCGAATCGCTGCACGAATTCTTCGAGCAGTACAAAGAGGTCTCGCCGCTGACGCTCGAGGATCGCGATTGCTTCGGGGGAGTTGGCTGATTCATCTTCCAACAACTCGACTCGTGCCGAACGATAGAGACGACCTCCCACTCTTTCTTCTTCATGCAGAATCCGAAAGCGATTTTCGCCGACGAGCAGAATTCGAAACGTCCCATCGGATTGTTCTTGCGCGTGGGATATCTGTCCGAGACAACCGACGCTAAAGATGGGCGGATCTCCCGGCAGGTCAGACAGGGAATCGGGGCGCACCGTGATCATGCCGATCTGGGCCGATCCGGCCAAAGCGTCTCTCACCATCTGGAGATAGCGTGGCTCGAAGAGTCGAAGCGGAACAGAAAGACCGGGCAGGAGCACGACCTCAGCGAGCGGAAACAGTGGCAGCGATTCGATTGAATCCATCGTCCACAAGAGTAGCCGCGCAAGGCGTTCCTGCCGTTGACGGAATGCTGCGGTGTCCCGACACTCTTGCGCGGGGGTAGAGGGTGGATCGCCGCACGAAGAAGGCGCTTCTGGGCCGACTGGAACAGGATGCTTTGAAAATTTGTGCCCGCTTTCGGCTCGAGTATCGCGTGCTCGAAGCGGAACGAGCCAATGTGAAACGGCGATACGGGGTTTGTTACTCGGATGGCACAATCAAGATTCGACTCCGACACGTCACCTCAGGCAAGCCCCTCAAATACTCGAGCCTCATCAACACGCTCTGTCATGAGCTCGCTCATCTCGAGCATTTCAACCATGGCCTGAAATTCCAGGCGCTCTACGCAGAGATTCTCGAATGGGCGAGGCGGGAACGAATCTACCGGCCTGGGCCGATCAAGAGGCTCGTCGACAAAGCGACTCTCGTCGTCAGCGCACCGCCGAGGCAGGCTCCAACGTTATTCGACGCAATGCTGGGTGGGGTCGCAAAGCCATCAAGGCGAAGCAACAAGCGTCGCCCGGAGCTAGAAAAGCCGTCGGCCCGCTCTAAACAGCTCGAGCTCTTTGGCTGAGCTGTGGCGCCAAGCCTGGGGCGAAGCGTGCGGCAAAGCGTTCCGTATTGTCGGAGGGAGTGGGGGTTCGGGTGTCGGCAGTTCTTCAGCCAGCGTTCGAGGCCGTGCGGAGTTCGTCGACCTCTTCGAGGTTGTTGGGGCCTTCGACAATCGTGCACGCGATATTGTCGACCGCGATCGACTTGTCGAGGATCTGGCTGATCAGACTATCGACACTGAGCTCGTCGTATTCGGCCAACCCATCTTCCAGGTCGCTCTCCGAGATGGAGAATTCGAGAGCGAGCTTGATCTTGATATCGTTCATCGTCTTCCGATTCCTTGTTCCCTGGCCATGATGATGGCCGTCATCTTCGTCGTCCCGCAAAAGATGGACACGACCAGAGGCTGATCGTTCCTTGTTGACGACGGTTTTGCTGACTTACCGAACCGTGCTGACTCGTTCTGACCCTGCTGGTCGTGACTAACTTGCTGCCGATCGCGACCGATCGCCCTGATCGCTCCCGGTCGTGACCTATTCGTGGATTGCCACGACCGGTGACGGTCTGAAACGAGCCCTGCGCGGCCTCGATCATTGTTCATCACTGAGGAGTTGACCTGCAAGTCACTGTATTTGCAGCGGAAATCCCGAATGGGCGCCAAGGATACAACAAGCCGCCGAGCGCGGCTATTGATTTTTCTCGCAATTTCGGGCGTTTACGGTCGAGGGTTCAGCTGATGGGCGTCGAGCGTCGCGTGTCGAACGATGAGCGTCATCGATGCGAAGTGGACGGCGAGGAAGAGGCCGAGTGATAGCTGGTGGAGGATGCGGAATCGATTCGCAGTCCATTCGGTACTCGCTGCGCCCAATGTGCTTGGGCGAACGAGTGCGATTTCAGGTGAAACCCACAGTTCGTTGAAAAGGCAAACGAGGGCCAATCCCACCGGTAGCGCAATCAACCAGCCGCGTCGGCCCAGGCCGTACGCACATCCCGCCGCCAGCAATCCGGCCGCCGCGCCACCCCAATGAAGTCGCGTCAGGAGGAATCCCGCGAGATCGCCCGCCGTATCCCCGGGCAGGACCTGAAAGGCGATTCGCGAAACGACGAAGGCGAAGAAGAACCAGGACCCGACCCAGGCACCCAGGCTGGTCCACAAGCCCATGCGGAGAATGGTTTGTGAGAACAAGGGTCGACTCCGTTGGGTTCCCGGGCCGCGGGCGGTTCCCGGGTTGAACTCGGTGCTGCTTTCGCTGGTCTGTGTCTCTGTTCGAATCCGACGATTCGGCTATCGGGCCGCGGCGCCGTCCTCCGGTTCGAGGGTCTCGGGATCGAGTCGTTCCGCCTGCAGATGCTGGGCGGTGTCGTCATCCATGAGATCGCTATGGCAGGCGGCTTTGCGTCCCTCGAGACCCATCGAGGTCTGCGTCTTCGAAGCCAGGCGATGGATCTCTTCTGGTGAAAGCACGCCACGCTGAGCGAGGATTTCCCGTTGCGCCGGGTTCAGCGCGGCAGAAATTTTTGGCTTGTCCCATTGATAGGATTCGTCCTTGCCCGAAACGAAGATCGAAATCTCTTTGCTGATGCGGACCGAACACCAATCGTGCCCGCACATTGCACAAAAATCCGTGTCGACATCGAGGTCTTCGTCGTGATACGCGCGAGCCAGATCGGGATCGAAGGAGAGCTCGAAGTGCTTCTCCCAATTGAGGGCGGCGCGCGCCTTCGTGAGTTCGTCGTCGCGATCGCGAGCGCCGGGAATGCCGAGCGCGATGTCCGCAGAATGGGCGGCGATCTTGTAGGCCACGCAGCCCTGTTTGACGTCGTCCTTCTTCGGTAGCCCGAGATGTTCTTTGGGCGTGACGTAACAGAGCATCGACGCACCGTGATAAGCGGCCGCGGTCGCCCCGATCGCGCTCGTGATGTGGTCGTAGCCGGGAAAGATGTCCGTCACGAGCGGGCCCAGGACATAAAAGGGTGCACCGTGACAAAGCCGCCTTTGCAGCTTCATATTGAACTCGATCTGATCGAAGGGGACGTGTCCCGGCCCCTCGATCATCACCTGGCAGCCATGGCGCCAGGCGCGTTCGGTCAACTCACCGAGCGCCTGGAGTTCTCCGAGCTGGGCCACGTCGGTCGCGTCCGCGAGCCCGCCCGGACGTAGCCCGTCGCCGATCGAAAAGGTGATGTCGTATCGGCGAACAAGTTCGCAAATGTCATCCCAGATCTGGGTCATCAGGTTTTCCTGCTCGTGGTGGATCATCCACTTCGCGAGCAAAGACCCGCCACGACTCACGATTCCGATCAGTCGCTTCGAGACGAAGGGCAGATGTTCACGCCGGACGCCGGCGTGAATCGTGAAGTAGTCGACGCCTTGTTCCGCTTGCTCTTCGAGTCGGTCGAGCACGGTCATCGCGTCGAGCTCTTCGATCTTTCGATCCAGAATCATCGAGTAGAGGGGCACCGTCCCGATCGGCACAGTCGACTCCCCGCAGATCGCGCCGCGGGTCTCGGAAACATTTCCGCCGGTCGAAAGATCCATGACCGTGTCCGCTTCCCAGCGCACGGCCCAATGAAGCTTCTCGATTTCTTCGTGCGTGCCACTCGAAATCGGGGACGCGCCCATGTTTGCGTTCACCTTGGTCTTCGACGCGCGCCCGATCGCCATCGGGTCGAGGCCGTTGGCAAGATGGACGCGGTTGGCGGGAATCACCATGCGACCCGCCGCGATTTCGTCACGGACGTCTTCGGGCGAAAGGTGTCCTTCGCGTTCGGCGACGCGATGCATCGCCTTCGTGATGAGACCCATTCGAGCGCTTTCGAGTTGCGTGATCGGTTCGAAGCCTTCGGGTGGCGCGAAGGCATAGGCGTTGGCCGGGGAGAGATCGGGCCTGGCCGGTGTGGCCAGGCGCTCGCCCTCCGGCAGGGGTCGCCAATCCGGGGGCATGAAATCCCAGGCGGTCTTGTCCGAGGGCTCCGGCATCCCGGGCGTGTCCGGCGAAGAAAAGGAACGCACGCCGCCAATGTCGGGCGGGTTCGCGAAGCTGCCCGGCGTCGTGCCACAGCCGCTGCTCGACGGGTTGTTGCCGAGCGCGGGCAATCCGAATTTCGGATCCTTCACGGTCGATTCGGAAGTCTTGGCGGAAACAGTGGGATTGGCAGGAGTCGTCGTACGAGTCGTCATGGTATAGGCCTTCCCTATGCGCGTACCGGATCGCGGCGCAGCATTCTGCGGGCGTCCGTACGAGATCAGGTTCGAAGGGTCTGCTCTCAGGTCGTCGCTCGATTCGAGCGACATCCACCCCTAGGCAATCAGTGAACAAGCAGTTCGGGAACCAGCGTATCACGCTGGCGCGTGGGCTCAATCGCGAACCGGGGACTTCTCATCCGTGGTCGACGGATTGGCGGCGGGTGCGGCCGGGCCGGCGGCCCGGTGGCGGCTCGGATCGGTCGCCGTCGCGGGCGCCCGATTGGTTTGTGAAGGCGCATCTCCGTCCACGAGAAAGCCGGCTACGGCAGGCTCCGAGACCGGGCGACGCCAGCTGGGCGGCCCCGCGCTCCTGTCGATGGACCGGACCAGCTCGCCGTTTCGGTCGAGCAGCCGATGACGGCCGACGATCCGGTTGGCTTCGACCTGTGCTTCGCTCTTCAAGCGGCCGCCGGCGGCGGTCGGAAAAAAGCTGCGCGCGAGACCATCTTCGCGGCCCCGCTGGTACTGGGTCTCGGACTCCAGTGCGCCATCGCGGTAGCGGGTGCGCAGGGGACCCTGGAGCTTCCCCGCCTCGAACTCCGCTTCGAACCAGACGGCGCCTGATTCGTGGAAGATCTCGAAGGCACCGGTCCATTCACCCTCGTCGAGAAATCCTCGCATGAAAACCGTGCCGTCTTCATGTAGAAGGACGATCGGCCCGGCCAGCTGCGAATCGACATATTGGCCGCGGACCCGAAGCCCACCGTCGGGATAGAATTCGCGGTAGGGACCCAGGCGAGTTGCTCGACCAAGCGCGTCATAGCGCTCACACCAGATGGCGCGAATCCCCTTCGACGCCTCCCGCGCCAGCAGGCTTGGGTCGGGGGCACCGCCGGCAACCGTCGCGTCGGCCGCGCAATTGAGCTCTGCCGCCTTGCCGGCAGAAGTTTCGCCGGCCGATGCCGCCATCGTCGCGAGCACAACCGTTGCCAGGGCCGTCCCGAGAACGCGGCCGCCCGAGATTCGGCGCAGAGTGCGCAAGGAAAATCGTTCCACATCGCTTCATACGGCCAATCAAGCGCCATTCTTGATGGCGAGACGGATTTCTTGCGGCCCGCCTACCAGCCGGCGTGGCCCCCCTCGAGCGTGATGGTTCTCTTCTTCTCTCGCGCTACCGTGCGGGACATGCCAGACCACCCGACTGTTTCTCGCGGCCCGCGACCGCCTTTGGCGACTCGTTTCGTCGCTCGTTGTGCAATCACTACGGCCTTCTTCATTGTCTTGATCCTTGCAGCCGCCTGCGATCGCAACATCGAGCCCTACCAGCCTGGGGAAGAGGCCAGCGCGCCGGATCTCGCACGAATCTTTCCGGAACCACCGCCCAGCGCGGAATCGGCCGGGGCCATGAGTGGCAATTCGCGAGCCCCCGACCGAACCGCCTTGCCCCCGAGTCGCGCGGAAGGATCGGCGGTCTCGACTGCGGCGACGGCTGCGCCGTTGGCGGCCGGTGGGTCTTCGGCGATCGAGGGCGTGGTCGACTTGTCGGCTGCATTGGCCTCGGCGCGACCTGCGGGCGGGGTGCTCTTCGTGATTGCCCGACCAGAGGGCGTGAAGCGCGGGCCGCCGTTGGCTGTGCTGCGCGTTGCCGATCCGGAATTTCCCTACGTGTTCAGTATCGGTCCGGCGAATGTGATGATTCCAAGCATGCGTTTCGAGGGCGCGATCTCGCTTTCAGCTCGTCTTGATGCGGACGGCAACGCGATGACCCGGAGCGCCCAAGACATTTCGAGTCCGACGCTCTCTTCCCTCGCACCGGGGGCGACGGGTGTGAAGCTCGATCTCAGCGAACGCAGCTGAGCCGTCGATCGGGATGGCTTGGTGTTAGTCGGTGATCGCGGGCGGTGGCTGCGCGCCGAGGGTATCGAGCATATTGAGGGCCTCGATCGTGCCAGCAACGATGACCGCGTCACCTTCGACTAGCACGTCTCCACCGTGTGGTACGCGAAGATGTCGAGTGCCGTCTTCTCCCCGGGAACGAACTAGCAAGACTTGAACCCCGACTCGTTCCCGCAAGGTGAGTTGGCGCAGCGATAGGCCCGTGACATGGCGCGGCGCGAGGATTTCCCGGAGCTGGTAGCCGTCACCGAGGTCGACAGTCTGGCCGCTCTCGGCCGCACTCACACTGGTGCGGAAGCCACCTGCGAGGTCGCGCCGCAATTGCGCTCGGTTGCTCGCTTCAATGACATCTTTCTCGAGCACGGTTCCCACCAACCGCTTGCCATCGTCCGCGTCGACGACTGCGATCTCGTCGACATGCGTGGCGCTGAAGATCTTCATCACGACGGATAGATCAACATCGTCGGTCACGGTTGGATGCGAGCGATCGACGAGATCTCCAGCGACGACGACGTGTTGAAGCGTTTCTTGTTCGTAGATCAAGCGCCGCAACTCGAGCAGCGAGATAGCACCCATATGATCGCCATTCGGTTTCGCGACGTAGAACTGGGAACGCGGACTCTGGACGACGAGATCGAGCACGGTCTTGAAGTCGGCGGATGCGGGTACGACTTCGGGATCGGTCACGATGACGTCGCGCACGAAGAGTCCCTTCAAGACGTTCGGGTCCTGGGTCTCGAAGAGATCGATGCCTTGTCGGCGAAGCTTTGTGGTGTAGATCGAATCGCGATTGGAGAGTTGGGAGACCAGTGTGCTGATAACGCAGGCGGTCATCAGGGCGGGAATGATCTCGATCGTCTGCGTGAGCTCGAAGATGATGATGATCGCTGAAATCGGAGCATGGGTCGTGGCCGCAACGACGGCGCCCATCGTGACGAGCGCATAGGCACCGGACGAAGCGGTTGCGCCGGGAAAAAGTTGCTCGACGAGGTTGCCAACGACGCCACCGGTCATCGCGCCCATGAAAAGAGACGGCGCGAAGATGCCTCCAGATCCGCCCGATCCGATCGTGACTGAGGTCGCGAAGATTTTTGCAAAGACCAGGGTCGCCATCAGGGCTACGGGCAGGACGCCCGCGAGCGCGTCCGAAATGGTCGTATATCCAACGCCGTAGACATTGGGAAGTTGGATTGCGACGACGCCCACGATCGCGCCGCCAATGGCTGCGCGCGACCATTCCGGCAAGGGGACCTTGGCGAAGAAATCTTCAGCCAGGTTGAGCGAGCGGATGAATGCAACGGCGACGAGGCCGGCGATCACGCCCGCAGCCATATAGGGAAGCAATTCGAAGGGGCTGACGATGACGTAGTCGGGTACGTGAAAGGCAGGCGTATTGCCGAGCGCAAAGCGGGTGATGACCGACGCGACGACGGAGCTGATTACGATCGGTGTGAACTGGATGACCGCAAAATCGCCGACGATGATTTCGGCGGCGAAGATCGCACCGGCGATCGGCGCGTTGAAGGTGGCGGAAATTCCTGCGGCGGCGCCGCACGCGACGAGGGTTCGAATTCCCGCAGCGTTCAGGTTGAACCATTGTCCGACCGCCGATCCGAAGGCGGAGCCGATCTGCACGATCGGTCCCTCACGTCCGACCGATCCCCCTGTTCCGATCGAGAGGGCGGAGGCGAGCGCCTTGATGCCGACGACGCGTGCGCGGATGACGCCACCGCGAACGGCGATCGCTTTCATGACTTCCGGGACGCCGTGCCCCCGGGCTTCGCGAGCGAAGAAATAGATCAAGGGGCCAACGAGCAGGCCGCCGGTGGCGGGAATGGCGATGCGCCAATACCAGGCGAGTTCTCTCGCTGCCTCGAGCGGATCGCTGGCTTCGGCGGCGAGGCCTTCGTCGATCAATCCGCCGAGCGCGTCGGGTCCTTCGAAGGCAATTGCCTGGACGGTTCGGATCAGCAGCCGAAAGAGCACCGCGCCGAGTGCGCCGGCCAGTCCAACCACGATGGCGGCCGCCACCATGAAAAGGTGGCCTCCCCGATCGAAGAGTTCACTGGCGTTCGAGGATGGCTTCGGGGCAATGGAATGGGTCGAGGTCAACGTCGTGCCTTCGATGGGGCCGAGAAGCTTAGCATCCCGCACTGGAATTCATGCTCCGATCGCGCGTCGGTTGGCGTGGTACGCTCGCGCGATGAGTAGAGATCTCGAGAAGTCGACGCTTCGTCCTTGGCGAGCCATTGCGGACGAACATCTTCAAGATTGTAAGGTCTTCGATGTTCACCGAACGACGATGGAGGCGCCGACGACGGGCGAGCGGCATCCCTTCTATCGAATCGAATCCCCGGAATGGGTGAATGTCGTCGCACTGACGCGACACGAAGAGCTGGTGATGGTCCGACAATTCAGACACGGAACGCGGACCATGACGCTCGAAATTCCGGGTGGTCTGGTCGATCCGGGGGAATCACCGGCGGATGCCGCCGCCCGCGAGCTGCTCGAGGAAACCGGCTATCGGGCGGGTCGGCTCACCAGCCTCGGGTCGATCAGCCCGAACCCCGCGCTCTTCACGAATCGATGTCATATGCAGGTGGCCGAGCATTGCGAAGTGGTGGCCGAAATCCAGAACAGCCCGACCGAAGAAACAGTTGTCGAGTTGTTGCCCCTGGCAAAGCTTCAGGAGACCGTGCGAAACGGAGGCATCGATCACGCACTGGTGGTGGCCGCACTCTACGTCTTTGAGCTCTGGCGGTCCGCCGGCGACTGAGCATCCATTCGCTCGAGGACGATCTCGACAATTCGTGGATCGCGGCCGAGGGGAACGGTTGCTCGAATTGGAATCTCCGGATGCTGTTGGCGCGCCGTCCCGATCAGGCCCGGTAGCGTTTCGCGCACGTGAAAGCCTTCACCTAGAAAGTGGAGATGGACGAGGATCTCTTCCGCTCCGCGTGAAACCAATCGCTCGATTGCGCCTGCGAAGTCGGGTTGAGCGAGTTCCATGTGGGCATGTTCGACCAGCCAATCGGGCCGCGCACCGGACAGCGTTCGCGCGAGTTCCGCCAACGGCGCGTTGGCGGCGGCGCTTCGAGATCCGTGATCAACGAGGAGCAGGGCCTGGTGAGTTTGCTTGGATGCACTCATTCAACGACTACCAATCTTCCATGGATGGCCAGCGACCCACGACGAACGACCCACTACCAATACGGCGCGCGAACCGTGAGCTCGCCCTGCGGTCGGACCCGACAGGCCAGGCGCAGCTTCGGATCGATTCGGTTGCGTTCCTTGATCAGGCGCTCGCGTTCTGATTCGACCGCCAGGTTTTCCTCGCCTTCGATGATCTCCAGTCCGCAGCGGGCACAGGCACCGTTTTCGCCGCAGGCACTCGCGATCGGCAGATCGACGGCGCGCGTCGCCTCAAGCAGCGTCATCTCCTCGGACGAGATCTCGAGCGTGCGCTGGGAGGGCAGAAAACGAATCTGGAAGGGCATCACGCGTCGGAGTCTACGGCAGCGGTGGTGCCGGCGAGTTCCTCTGGGGGCCCCGGGTGCAAGGGCGCGTTCTGGCGGAACTGGGACCGCCGATGTCGACGAACTCCTGCTCGCCGGGTCGCCGGTCCAGCACGTTTCAGTCCGCGGCTTCGAGGCGCGCGCGGCTGCGTTACGTTATTGGCCATGAGCACGGCGGCCCTTCTCGTCATCGGAAATGAGATCCTCTCCGGCAAAGTGAGGGATACCAACTCCGCGTATCTGTCGGTCGAATTGCGCAAACTTGGCGTCGACCTCGAGCGGATCTTGACGATCCCCGACTCGATCGACACGATCGCGGAGGAGACCCGGTCGATGTCGGCGGCCTATGATTTCGTCTTTACTTCGGGCGGTATCGGTCCGACTCATGACGACATCACGATGGATGGAATTGCCAAGGCCTTTGGGCTCGACATCGTGCTGAACCAGTCGATGGTCGACCGCATGGCGCGGCATTCCAAGGGATCGATCAATGATGCGATGAAGAAGATGGCCTTGATTCCGGAAGGCGCGGACGTGCTCGATGTCGGCGGCCTTTGGTTTCCCGTCGTGGTCGTCAAGAACGTTCATATCTTTCCGGGCATTCCGGAACTATTCGAGAAGAAATTTGATTCGATCCGCGACCGTTTTTCCGGCGTTCCTTTTCAACTCACCAAGATCTACGTGCGCGAAAACGAAAGTGACATTGCGGAGACCTTGAATACTTTGCTTCGAGAATTCCCGGAGTTGATGCTCGGTTCCTATCCAAAGATCAACGAAGAAGAGTTTCGAGTGTTGCTGACCCTGGAATCACGGGATCCAGAATATCTGAAGCGCGCAACGGAGACGCTGTTGAATAGGCTCCCGGCAGATGCCATTCACAAAATTGAATAGCGGGTGAGTCCGGATTTGATGGACGACGCGACGGTCCTTCGTGTGCTTGCCTTCGTTCATCCAGCCTGGATGGTGGTGAGTCTCGTGCTGGCGATCGCCACTGCCAGACTCGGTCTCGAGATCCGCCGCAGGCGAAGGAAGAGCCAGCCGGTCGGCGCGGATCTTCGTAACCGACATCTCCGCTACGGGAAGAGGACGCTCGCAATGATCGCCTTCGGCTTTGCGCTCGGTCCTGTGTCGATGTTCTGGCTACGTGATCGAAGCCCCTTCGACAGCTTTCACGGGATCGTGGGCGTGATCGTTTTCGGACTCTTCATGTGGACGGGGTGGAGCGGGCGAACGCTCGCCGCCGGGAATCGCGAAGCGCGGGAGATCCATCGGATTGCGGCGGCGTCGAGTATCGCGGCGGCCATGCTCTCCGTGGTCGCTGGTTTCATTCTGCTCCCCTAGACGGATGGCCTCACGTCGTGTCGAACGCAAGGCCAGCTGATCTTCGAGACGAAGCGTGTCGTCGTCCCAGCCCGACCCGGGCGTTCCCAGGGTCATCAGCTCCTCATCTCAAATGCCGGCGACCAGCGTGACCATCCTCTCCGCGACTAATATCGCGTCGGGCAGCTTTCCATGAGCGGGTCACAGTTCCAGGCGCGGTGAGCCTTGGTCTCGTACTCACGCTGCGATTCCTGGAGGCGCTTGTGGAGATCGCGACAGGCGGGATCGTCGACCGAATACTCGGCGACACACTCGTCGTATTTCGCTTTCGCCGCATCCACACTGCGGAGTTCACTGGTCACGCAGGCCATCGCCAGCGCGACCAAGCACGCGAAAAGAAGAAGGTTCACCGGATGACGTGATGCACGAAGCGTTAGGGACATGCGTACTCCTGACTGCCGTCTGCGTGAGGCCATTCGATGATTCGACTTCCTGTGTTGAGGTGGAACTAAGGGCGTACCTCGTAGTAGAGGTTGGCCGGATCGTTGAAGTCGTGTTCCTGGAATCGTGTGAAGCCGGCTTCACGAACCATCTTCTCCGCCACTTCGGGATTGAACCCGAGAGTCCCGAGTCCGGCTCCGTCGGGTTCCGAGAGCGCCGACGACATGCATGCCGAGACCGAAAATCCATAGAGCATCGCGAGCATCGGATGCCCAAGGTTGTCCTCGAAGCGAGGCTTGCTGCGGATGTCTTTGATCAACCACGTTCCATCGGGCTTGATCGCCTTGCGAATTTGTTGGATCACGCGAGCCGGATGCGGCATGTCGTGGATGCAATCGAAGGTGAGCAGAAAATCGAAGCGCGGTTCTTCGGGCAACGCTTCGCCGCCGGCGATCAAGAGCTCGGCATTCGTGAGACCTTTTTCCGCCACGTATCGTCGACCCCGTTCGATGCCATGGGAGTTCGGGTCGTAGCCGACGAAAGTCGAATTTGGATAGGCTTCGGCCATCGCGATCAGAGCCAGACCAGAACCACAGCCGACATCCGCGACGACCGCGCCCGCTGTCAATTTTTCGTGAACGCCGTCGAGGGCGGGAATGATCTGGGGAACGAGGGCCAGTCGGATCCATGTTCCGAGCATGCGCTCGGTTCGATGGGCGGCGTTAGGCCCCATTTCTTCGTAGGAGAGCCCAATGCCTGTACGAAAGGCGTCGGCGAGCTTTTCCGAAATCTCTGGGGGCGTGCCTCCCGTGAAGGCGCCCGAGGCAAAGGCCAGGCTGTCCTTCTCATCGGCGAGAACCGCCGCGCCGTAGGCTGTCAGTTCGAAGCGCCCGCCGCTTTCATCGGCGCCCTCACCACTGTTTCCTGGCTGGTCGGGATGATAGTCGAGCAGCTGGGCAGCGGCTTGACCGCGCATCCATTCGCGCAGCCAACGTTCCTGCAATCCGGTCTGGGAAGCCAACTCCGTCGAGGAAACCGGACCGGCACCGTCCATTGCCTTATAGAGCCCGAGCTTGTCTCCCAGATGGATCATCAGGGAAACCATTTCTCCCGTTTTGTAGTTCCAAACGCGGAATGAAAACGCCTTGAGTTCATCGGGATCGAGAATGGGTTGACTCGGGCTCATTGGGGGTGGCTCCTGATCGAGAGAATGAGTAGATGAAGGCTTCCGGGCAGCGTTGACACTGTCGCACGCCTTGGCGCGATTTGCTTGGGGGCGTCGAGGGCTGGTCGCGGCGCTGATTCCGGCTGCGCGACGCCTATTCGAGGAGACTACTCCGGGAGGATGTCGACGGCGCGCTGGCGCAGCCAATGATCCGCAAGCACGAGGCAGACCATCGCCTCGACCATGGGAACAGCACGCGGAAGAACGCACGGGTCGTGACGACCGCCGGCTTCGAGTGTGACGGCCTCACCCTGGCGATTCACGGTTTGCTGAGCGGCGCGTACGGTGGCTGTTGGTTTGAAGGCGACGCGCAGGTTGATCGATTCGCCGTTGCTGATTCCGCCCTGTATGCCGCCGGATCGATTCGACGATGTGCGCGTTCGGCCTTCGGAATCGACTACAAAGGGATCGTTGTGCTCGCTTCCGATCATGGCGGTTCCCTCGAATCCCGATCCGACCTCGAACCCCTTCGCTGCGGGGAGCGACATCATGGCCTTGGCGAGCTCGGCCTCGAGTTTGTCGAAGACGGGATCACCGAGGCCGGCGGGAACGGAGCGCGCGACACACTCAACGACGCCACCCACCGAATCACCCTGCCGCCGAACGGAATCGATCAGCTCGAACATCTGTTGTGCGGCCTCCGGATCCGGGCAGCGGACATCGTTCGCATCGATCGCCGCGAGCGTGACCGATTCGGGGTCGACCTTCGAGTCGATGTTCTGCACTCGCCGGACCCAGGCGAGCACCTCGATGCCAGCGACTTCCCGCAACAACTTGCGAGCGATGGCGCCGGCCGCCACACGACCGATCGTCTCGCGCGCACTCGCGCGGCCACCACCCTGCCAATTGCGAATTCCGTATTTCGCTTCCGTCGTGAAGTCCGCATGCGAAGGGCGGTAGAGGTCGCGCATTTCCTCGTAGGCGCTGGGCCGCGCGTCTTTGTTTCGCACCATGATTGCGATCGGTGTTCCGAGCGTTCTTCCCTCGAAGACACCTGAGAGAATTTCTGCCCGATCGGCTTCTTGCCGGGGTGTTGTGAGGACACTCTGGCCGGGTCGGCGACGGTCGAGATCGGTTTGGACCTCGGCGACATCGATTGGCAATCGCGGCGGACAGCCTTCGAGGACAACGCCAACGCCGCCGCCGTGGGATTCGCCGAAGGTCGAAATTCGGAAGAGATTGCCGTAGACGCTGCCCATGAAAGGGTGTGCTCCGATTGAGCCCTTTCCCGGGCCGTGAGGACACCGGCAGAGTACCGCAATCGCCGTCCATGGCATTTTTGCGGTGAAAGCCGGATGCCGGATCGAGCTTTGGCTGGGGACCTTCCTCGGGTTTCCATTACAACCACAGTGCATTTATCCGGCAGGACTAAAGGTCTGCCCGCACTGAGTCGAAATCTTCTACAGGGAACGGCGCCAGAAAGTACTAGGGATCGCGCCGGAGGAGTGGGGCAAGATGCGGAGTGGAGAATTCGGAAAAGTTGCAGAGCGGTGGGGGTCGTTGTCCCCTGAAGCGAGTCGCCGGCATTCCGGATGGCAGACTCGGGCGGAGCCTGCAGCCGATCTCGGCCGGCTGCTCGAGGACTGCGCGCGTCGTCTTCCGACCTGGGACGTGCGGGACCCCGACGGCGCGCTGACCCTGGCGATCGATGTTCTGGCGCAGGGATTGATGGCGGATCGTATTTCGTTCTTCATGGCCGCAGGGCCTGCGGAAGGCAAACAGTGTGACCGATTCGATTCCATTCGCGAGTGGCCGCGGCAGGCGGCGAGGCGCCTCGGATCTCGCGATTCCATGTCTACGGGAAGTTCCGTTCATCTCGAATCCCTGCCCGAACACGGTGCGAAACTGCGCAGCGGTCGGGCCTTGGAGATCGAGGCTGGTGTCGCTTCGTCGAAAGCGCTTGGGTCAGCGAGTACCCGATGGATGACGTCCTGGTCGCGTTCGCGTTCAGTTCTCTATCTACCGTGCCTCGGCCCGATGGGGCTGCTCGGATTCTTTGCGGTCGAATCGGCAGTCAGGGTGGACGGTCGGCCAGAATCGACGTTGCGACAGGCCACCCTGGTGAGCGCGCTCTTTGCGGGCTTTCTCGAGCGCGAACGGTCGTCAGCAGAACTCGAGGGCATTCGACGGCAGATGAGCCGCGGCGAACAGCTCGAAACATTGGGTCTCGTGGCGAGTTCCGCAGCCCATGATTTCAACAACGTTTTGACCGCGATCCTCGGCTACGCCGATCTGGCGGGAATGGAGATTGCGGAGGGCGGTCCCGGCCAGTCGGAAATCGCGGAGATCCGCGTTGCGGCGACTCGTGCTGCGGAGTTGGTGAAGGAAGTCCTGGCGCCCAATCGGAAACTCGCTGGGGGTACCGTCTCGGTTAATTTATCAGAGGTCGTCGGCTCGCTCGAGGGAATGCTTCGACGCATCGTGGGAAAATCGGTGGAGGTCGAAATCGATTTCAGCGATCGAGCCGAACGCGTCCGTGTCGATCCGAGTCGTCTCGAGCGTGCACTCTTCAACCTGGCCGCAAATGCCAGGGAGGCGCTCGCCAAATCGCCAGACACCGGGGGCCTATTCGAGTTGTCGACGAGATCGGTCGAGATCGACGCCGTGGGGCGTGATCGGACGGTGGCTCCGAACCTTTCGATTGCGACGCCTTCGAATCTGAAACCCGGTCGCTATGTCCGCCTTTCGGTTTCTGACAATGGATCCGGAATCGATCGCGAAATCCAGTCGAAAATTTTCGAGCCCTTCTTTACGACCCGGGCCAAGGGGACCGGTCTCGGTCTTGCCTCCGTCGCGGAATTCATGGCCGAGACGACAGGCGCCATTCGACTCGAGAGTGCACCCGGTCGAGGCACGACCCTTCATCTCTATTTTCCCGTCGACGACATCAACACGGTCGACACGGCCGAAACGATCGCCTCCGTCAATCCGACCAAGGCCGTTGACCCCGGCCGGACAGACGATCCGACTGGTCCGGTCTGAACCCGCGCGCGGCAGTCTTTCCACTCTTCTTCTCTTCCCGCGATCGGTTACGTTTCCGGTCGAGGCCCGGTCCGAGGAGAATCGATGCGCGAGTGGTTCTATGACGTATTCCGTGAACGTCCCTGGTGGATGAGCCTGACGATGGTCTTCTGTGCGTTCATGGCCTTCATCTATATGCCATGGGACATCTTCTGGAAGCCGATGGGGGAAGACCAGGAGGTCTGGTTCGGAATTCTCTTTCAAGGCTTCTGGGCCAAGGTCTTCGCGATTCCCCATTGGTTCGTCTACGCCGCCGCCGTCTACGGATTTCGCCGCCGCCGTCCATGGATGGCGTTCTGGGCACCGGCCTACGTGGCTCAGGTCGCCTTTGGCATGTACCTGTGGACGGCGCTCCAGACCGGCGGCTTCAGCGGCATCTTTGTCGGTCTCTTTCCGGCGCTGCCCTTCATTGGCCTGACCTACGCCTTTTGGAATTCTCGAGACTACTTCGAGCCGAAGAGCCTCTCGCTCGTGCCGCGCTACGGCGATTGGGCGCTGGTGACCGGTGCTTCGTCGGGCATTGGTGTGTCGCTGGCGCGCCAGATCGCGGCGGACGGAATGAACGTGGTGCTGAGCGCGCGGCGAGAGGATCGTCTGGCTTCGCTGGCCGCAGACCTCGAACGGGATTTCGAGATCGAGACGCGCGTGGTTGCCGCAGACCTCTCCGAGCGAAGCGGACAGGCGGCGCTGCTCGAGGCCGTCTCCGACCTCGAAATCGGATTGCTCGTGAACAATGCCGGTCTGGGTTATGCGGGGCGCTTCGATCTGCTCGACGGTGAACAACTTCGCCGGTTGGTCGCGGTCAATTGCGAGGCGCCCCTGGTCCTGACCCATGCGCTGGTCCAGGGAATGCGGGAACGAGGGCGTGGTGGGATTGTCTTTACGGGTTCGATCGCCGGGCGTCAGCCCCTACCCCTTCATGCGGTCTATG